>DAOOVW010000006.1:0-32087 GCA_035370465.1 bacterium
TTTTGTCTTGTCTAACATACCTTTTGGAGTAGATTTATTATGTCTCAATTCGAAACATTGACAGTGTAATTTTTTTAGATAAAATATTAGTAATATGATGGGAAAAATAATATTTGTAAAAGGAAGAAAAAAATAGATATAGAATTAATAAAAATATCAGAAGACAATTTAAAAGATAACAAAGGTAAAATAAAACTTATTCTGTAAGGAGTAAAACAAATGAAGTTTTCAACAAAAACAAGATATGGAGTAAGAGCAATGATAGAACTTGCACTTAACTTTAATGGTACACCTATTTCTTTAAAAGATATTGCTGAGAAACAGGATATTTCTGAAAAATATCTTGAACAAATAATGCTAATATTGAAAAAAGCAGGGTTAGTTGAAAGTATTCAAGGGACAAACGGAGGTTTTATACTTGTTAATAAACCATCTGAAATTAAACTATCTGAAATTGTTGAAGTTCTTGAAGGGGGTTTTTCCCCAGTTGCCTGTGTTGATAAAGAAATCTTATGTAAAAAAAGTAAAGTTTGTTCTGCAAGAAATGTCTGGATAAAGGTAAAAAATGCAATAAAAGATATTCTTGATTCAATTACATTAGAACAATTAGTTGAAGAGGAAAAGAAAAAACAGAGTATTTATTATATTTAGTGGTAAAAATTGGAGAGAAAATGAAGGTAAGTAAAAATATAACGAATTTGATAGGCAATACACCTCTTGTAAAATTAAATAAATTAACAGAGAAATGTTATGCTGAAATTTATGCAAAACTTGAATTTTTTAATCCCTGTGGTTCCATAAAAGATAGAGTTGCAGTAAATATGATTGAAGAGGCAGAAAGAAAAGGGATAATAAATAACGATACTGTAATAATTGAACCAACAAGTGGAAATACAGGTATTGGACTTGCTTTTGTATGTGCTCAAAAGGGATATAAACTTATTTTAACGATGCCAGAAAATATGTCAACTGAACGAAGAAAACTTCTTTCTTTATTTGGTGCAGAGGTTGTTTTAACTCCTATTCGTGAAGGGATGTCTGGAGCAATAAAAAAGGCAGAAAAAATTTCTAAAAAATATAAAAAATCATTTATGCCTCAACAGTTTAAAAATCCTGCAAATCCTGATATTCATAGAAAAACAACAGCAGAAGAAATATGGAAAGATACAGATGGAAATATAGATATTTTTGTTGCAGGAATTGGAACAGGAGGGACAATCACAGGAGTTGGAGAGTCATTAAAGAAAAGGAAAAAAAGTGTTAAAATTATTGGTATTGAACCAGAAAATTCGTCTGTTCTTTCAGGAGGAAAACCGGGAGAGCATAAAATTGAGGGCATAGGAGCAGGGTTTATCCCTGATATTTTAAATATAGGTATAATTGATGAAATAATAAAGGTCTCTGATAAAGATGCAATTGAAACGACAGAAAAATTAGCAAAACAAGAAGGAATTTTAGCAGGTATTTCAAGTGGAGCAGGAACATTTGCTTCTATTAAAATTGGAATGAGAAAAGAAAATAAAGGGAAATTGATAGTTGTTATTTTCCCTGATACAGGTGAAAGATATTTATCGGTTTTAAATGAAAAGCGGGCAGAAAAATAAGGAGGAAAAAAGTGGAAAAGGAAATATCAAAAGGTATTATTGAAAGTTATATGAAGGAATTTATTGATAATTTAGAGGTTGATGTTGCAATTGTGGGTGCAGGACCTTCAGGACTTATTTGTGGTTATTATCTTGCAAAAAAAAGAATAAAAGTAGCAATTTTTGAGAGGTCATTAAGAGTTGGAGGGGGAATGCCAGGAGGGGGAATGATGTTTAATAAAATTGTTATTCAAAAAGAGGCAAAAGAAATTTTAGATGAATTTGAAATAACTCTTAAAGAATATGAAAATGGACTTTATATTGCAAATTCAGTTGAAACAATATCCTCTTTTGCTTATAGAACATTGAAAGCAGGAGCAAAAATTTTTAATCTTATAAGTGTTGAAGATGTTGTTATAAGAGAGAAGAGAATAAATGGAGTTGTTTTAAATTGGAGTGCAGTTGGAATAGCCAAATTACATGTTGATCCACTGGTTGTCTTATCAAATTATGTTGTTGATGCAACCGGTCATGATTGTGAGGTCTGCAGGATTGTTGAAAAAAAAGTAGGTGGAATTGAAGTAAAAGGCGAAAAATCAATGTGGGCAGAAAAAGGGGAAAAAGAAATCTTAGGTAATACAGGACAGGTTTATCCCGGTCTTATGGTTTGTGGTATGGCAGCAAATGCTTTTTATGGTTCTCCAAGAATGGGAGCAATTTTTGGTGGTATGCTTCTATCAGGAAAAAAGGCAGCGGAGTTGGTAGAAAGGGAGGTTCTTAATGGCAAAAACAATAGAAGAGATAAATGAAAAAATAAAAAAAGGAAAAGTTGTTGTTGTAACAGCAGAAGAGCTAATTGATATGAAGAAAAGTGCAAATAGTAAAAAATTATCAGAAGAAATAGATGTTGTAACAACAGGAACTTTTGGACCAATGTGTTCTTCTGGTCTTCTTATAAATTTTGGACATTCCAAACCAAAAATAAAAATGGGTGGAGGAAGTGTCTATTTAAACAAGGTACCTGCTTATGCAGGACTGGCTGCTGTTGATGTTTATATTGGAGCAGCAGCACTTCCTGATAATGACCCAAGAAATAGTAATTATCCAGGTGAATTTAAATATGGAGGAGGACATGTTATTGAGGACCTAGTAAGTAATAAAGAAATTGAACTTAAAGTAGAAACATACGGAACTGATTGTTATCCAAGAAAACATCTTAAAACAAAATTGAAACTAAATGACTTAAATGAAACAACACTTTTTAATCCAAGAAATTGTTATCAAAACTATAATGTGGCAGTTAATCTTTCTGATAGGACAATTTATACTTATATGGGAATTCTTAAACCAAATTTAGGAAATGCAAATTATTCTTCTGCTGGACAATTATCACCTCTTTTGAAAGACCCATATTTAAAAACAATTGGGTCTGGCACAAGAATTTTTTTAGGTGGTGGAATTGGTTATGTTGCCTGGTGGGGAACTCAATTTAACCCTTCTGTTAAAAGAAAAGAAAATGGGATACCTATTGAAGGTGGTTGTACACTAACTTTAATAGGAGACCTTAAACAGATGAGCCCTGATTTTTTAAAAGGAGCATCATTAACAGGGTATGGAGTTAGTTTAATAGTTGGAGTTGGAATTCCTATACCTATTTTAAATGAAGAAATTTTAAATTTTGCTTCAATACCTGATGAGGAAATTTATGCACCAGTAGTTGATTATAGTAATGATTACCCAAATGCAATAGAAAAAGTTATTTGTTGGGTAAATTATGCCCAACTTAAAAGCGGCAAAGTAGAAATAATGGGTAAGAAAGTTCCAACCGGTTCTTTATCAAGTTATAAAAAAAGCAGGGAGATTGCAAATATTCTTAAAAATTGGATTGGAAGTGGTAAATTTTTATTAACAGAACCAATCTTTCATTTTCCTGGTCCTGATAGTGGATATATGCCAAAACCAATGAAAATTTAATAGGAGAAAAAATGGAAATAAAAAAAAGATATGTTATGCACTTTCCACCAAATTTAATTGATAAACCAATAATTTCAGATGCAGTAAGAAAATATAATTTTCAATTTAATATTTTAAAAGCATATATAACTCCTGAAGAAGAAGGTACTCTTGTTATTGAATTGATAGGCGAAGAGAAAAATTTAGAAAATACAGAAAATGTTCTAAAAGAAATGGGAGTAAAAGTCCAGACAATAGAAAGTGATATTAAAATGCTCAAAGAAAAATGTACTGATTGTGGTGTTTGTGTTCCTTTATGTCCAACAGGTGCTTTAAAAAAAGAAGATGACTTTACTATTAGTTTTTTGCCTTCAAAATGTGTTGCATGTGAAATTTGTATAAAAGCATGTCCAACAAAAGCAATGATATCAACAATTTAAAATGGATAAAGAAATAAGAAAACTAAAAGAGGAGAAAAATGCAGTAATTCTTGCACATAATTATCAAATACCAGAAGTTCAGGAAATTGCCGATTTTGTTGGTGATTCTTTTGAATTGTCAAAAAAGGCATCTGAGATAAAAGACGCAGAGATAATTGTTTTTTGTGGAGTTAAATTTATGGCAGAGACAGCAAAAATACTTTCTCCTTCAAAAAAGGTATTACTTCCTGAAATGGATGCAACCTGTCCTATGGCTGATATGGTAAAAGTTCAGGATGTAATTAAAATGAAAGAAAAAGAGCCAGATGCATGGGTTGTATCTTATGTAAATACAAATGCAGAAGTTAAATGTCTTTCTGATGTTTGTTGTACAAGTGGAAATGCAGAAAAAATTGTTAGAAATATCCCTGCAAAAAAAATAATATTTTTGCCTGATAAAAATTTATGCTGGTATGTCCAGCAAAGAGTAAAAGAAAAAGAGATAATATGCTGGGATGGATTTTGCTATGTTCACCAGCAATTTACAACAGATGATATAAAAAAAGCAAGAAAAAAGTATCCTGAGGCAGAAATTGTTGTTCATCCTGAATGCGACCCAGAAGTTCAAAAATTAGCAGATGGTATTTATTCAACTTCTGGAATGTTAAAAAGAGTTAAAGAATCAAAGACAAAAAAATTTATAATAGGAACAGAAGAAGGGATTATTTATCGGATGAAAAAAGAAAACCCAGAAAAGGAATTTTATCCTTTAGGAGATAAAAAAGTTTGTTCTGATATGAAAAAAATAACTTTTGAAAGTGTAAAAAGGTCATTAGAAGAAGAGATATATCAAATAAATTTGGGAAAAGAAATAATTGAAAAAGGTAAAATATCTCTTGAAAAAATGTTTGAATATTCTTAATTTACTGAATATAAGTTATTGATTTTCAAGCACTTGTTAACTTACGAAGTTAACAAAAAATAAAATGAAGGAAAATGGGAAAGTTATAGAATTAAAAGGAGATATAGCAGTTGTTAAGATGGAAAGAAAGAATAAATGTGAGAAATGTGGATTATGTGAAAAAATTGCTGGAAGAGACCCTTTTATAGAAGTAAAGAATAAAATTGATGCAAAAATTGGTGATGAAGTAGAAGTAGAAATAAAAGAAGATGACCTTCTAAAAATTTCAATTTTTATTTTTGGTTTTCCTCTTTTGGGGTTTATTTTAGGGATAATTAGTTCTTATTTTTGTAAAAATATTACATTAAAAATTGTTGTTTTTCTTGTTTTTTTACTATCTTTCTGGATTGCTGGTTTTAAAAAAGGAAAAAATTATGCAGAAAACACAAAACCTCACATTGTCTCAAAAATTTAATTTCTGAACAATTAAACATGTTTTAATAATAGAGTTTTATGGGAGGAATTATGGAGTTAAAAGAAAAAGTTGAGAAAGCAATAGAAGATGTAAGAGAATTTTTACAGACAGAGGGTGGAGATTGTGAGATAGTTGATGTTGAAAATGAGAAAGTAAAAGTTCGTCTAAAAGGTACTTGTAGGGGCTGTCCATTTGCTGTTATTACTTTAAAGATGAGAATAGAAAGTATTATAAAAGAAAGAGTCCCTGAAATAAAAGAAGTTGTTGAAGTTGACTAATGATATAAAATTAAAAGGAATTTCAATGCATGAATTTTCAGTCGTAGAGAATCTAATAAAAATTTTAAAAAAAGTGATAAAAGAGAATAACGCAAAAAAAGTATTAAAAGTAAATTTAAAAATTAACCCATTTAGTTGTTTAGACCAGGAGAATTTAAATTTTATTTTTTCTTCAATTGTAAAAAATAATGATTTTTTAGAAAATACAAAAATAATTATAAAAAGAGGAAAAGACCCATTATCAAGAGAATATATAGTTGAAAATGTAGAAATTGAAATTTAAAAATGAGAGAAAAAGGAGGAATTTATGATGGATATTTTTAAAATAAAAAATGCAAAAACAAAAAGAATTTCAAGTTATGATGTTGAAGGAAGAAATGCTGATAGATGGATTATAAACCCAGGAGAGAAAAAAGTACTTGCAGAAATTGAAGGGACCGGTTGTATTACTCATATATGGATGACACAAAGCGGTAATTATTCTTTATATAGAGATGTTCTTTTAAAATTTTACTGGGATGAAGAAGAAAATCCAAGTATATTAGTTCCACTTGGAGATTTTTTCTGTTTAGGACATTCTCTTGTTAATTCTTTTTGCTGTCTACCATTTAGTGCATCAACAAATACACCATATATTTTTGGGGGTGGCTGTGCTTTGAATTGCTATTTGCCTATGCCATTTAACAAGGGGGCAAAAATTGAAATTTTAAATGAGTCAGACCAAGCATATGGTCAGTATTTTTATATTGATTATGAAATTTATGAAAATAATTTTGAAGGAGAAATAGGATATTTACACTCACAATGGAAAAGAGAAAATCCTACACCTGGATGGGGAAATGAGTTTAAAGTAAATATACCAGAGGTTGATATAGTAAATAAGGAAAAAATTGCTTATAATAATAACTATGTAATTATGGAAGGTGAAGGGAGAGGGCATTTTATTGGGTTTAACCTTTCTGTAACAAATTTTCATTCTGATTGGTGGGGTGAAGGAGATGAAATGGTTTGGGTTGATGGATATAAATGGCCACCTGATTTACATGGAACAGGAAGTGAAGATTGTTTTAATCAAGCATGGGGCATGCAAGAAAATGCTTTCTTATTTAATGGTTCGTCAATTTATGAAAAAAATTCTATTTTTGGGCATTCTCTTTATGATGGGAAACTTCAAGGGGGTTATCAGACATCATATATTTTCTATATTACAAATCCAATCCATTTTAAAAAATCAATAAAATTCACAATTGAACATGGGCATGGAAATCATCTTTCAAATGACTATTCATCAACTGCTTATTGGTATCAAATTGAACCACATAAGTCATTTGGAATTTTACCGGTGGAAAAGAGAAAACCAATTTTATTAAAATTTGAAAATTCTCCTCAACTACAAACAGAAAAAAGGAAAATTATATTAACAGAGGAAATGAAAAAAAGAAAAAAATAAAAATGTTATTTATCATAAAATGTCTTTTAGCAGGTGGAATTGCTGGTTTTTTATGTGGGTTATTAGGAATTGGAGGGGGTTCTATAATTGTTCCTGTTCTGTTTTTCTTCTTCTCTGTCCCAATAAAAAATGCAATTGCAACAAGTTTAATGGTTGTCCTTATTTCAGCAATTTCTGGTTTTTTAGTACATCTTAAAGGGAAGAATACCGACTTTAAACTTGCATTTTACCTTATAATTTCAGGGGTAATTGGTGCTTATATTGGTGCTTATTTAACAGGTATTTTACCAGAAATGATTGTGAAAGGTTTTTTCATGGTTTTGCTAATTGGGTTAGGGTTAAAACTTCTTTTTCAAAAAGAAAATGAGAAGGAGGATAATAAAGAATATTCCCTGGATATTTTAAAAACACTTTCAATTGGTTTTATATCAGGCATTGTTTCAGGGCTTTGCGGAGTTGGCGGTGCAGTTCTTTTAGTTCCACTCTCATATATTATCTTAAAAGTCCCAATAAAAATTTGTGTTGGGACAAGTTTAATAGTTGTTTTTTTCAATGCTCTTTCAGGTGTTTTTGCTTATGCCAAAATGGGATTTATTGATTATAGAATTGGGTTGACTTTTGGAATAGTAGGAATAATAACTTCTCCTATTGGAGCAAAAGTCAGTATTTTAACTCCAAGAGAGAAATTAAGAAAGATATTTGCAATTTTTCTTATTTTAATGCCAATTTTACTTTTATTGAGAAAATGAAAATAATAGGAATTGATGAAAATGGTTTTGGTTCTCTTACTGGACCGCTTATTATTACAGGAACTTCAATTAAGTCAGAAGAAGGAAAATGGTTTGCCAGTGTTTGTGATAGTAAAAAATTTTTCTCATCAAGAAAGACAAATAACTTTAAAAAACTTGAAGAGTTTGTTATTTCTCTTTACTATTGTATAAAAAGGAAATTACCAGAATCCAGCAAAGAAGTAATTAATTTTTTCTCTCCTGATTTTAAATGTTCTGGAATGTCGGATATTTGTTCGGTGAATATTCCTGATAATTTTATCTGGGCTGATATAGAAAAAGCAAAAAAACAGAGTGAAAAATTTATTGAATGGATGGAAAAAGAAGATGTTTCTATAAAAGATGTAAAATCAAAAATTATATGTGCAAAAAAATTCAATGAATTGATAAAAAATGGGAATTCAAAATTTATAATAGACCTTTTTTATTTCTGTGAAATTTTAAAAGAAATGGGAAGGGAAGATTATTTTGTTTATGCAGGGAAAATTGGGTCAATGAGGTATTATTCAAAGTATTTAAGATATTTTTTTTCTAACTATGAAATTTATCCAGAAATTGAAGAAGAAAAAAAGTCAATTTATGTATTAAATGGAAGGAGAAATTTTAAGTTGGGTTTCTTTTTTAATGTTGAAGAAGTATCTTTTGCTTCAAGTATATCTTCAATTGTTGGAAAATACATAAGAGAAATTTTTATGGAAAGTTTCAGGAAATCAACAGGAATTGAAGAAAAAATTTCTGGATATCGGGATAAAAAAACAAAAAGAGTTATTTCAAATTTATTTTCTTTTCCTCAGGAGTGTGTTTTAAGGATTAAATGAATTGTCTTGATATTTCAATTGATTTTTCAACTCTTTTAATATTTTCAAATTCAACAATAATTTTATTACTTTCTTCTGAAAATTTATTGTTAGTTTCTATTCCATCTATGATTGTTTTTACAAAATTTGTTTTTTTCTTCTTCCAATAGGAAAGATAAATTTTCCTAACTTCAATAAACCCTTCATCTATTTCTATTTTGAAATTTTCTCTTCCTGGTAAAATTTTATAATTATAAACACCCCATCCAGTTCCACAAGAGAAAAAAATAGAAAAATTTTTTCTGAAAAGCAAGGGATTGAAAAAAATTTCCTTTTTAACATTATCAATCCAAAAGCCCAAATATGAGAGAATAAGTCCCCATCCAGAAAGCCCTCTTGCGTAATGATGTCCACATTCTAAATGATTAAAAGGATTCCTTTTTATTCCATCATATCTGTTATCCATCCCATTAATTATTTTAAGACATTCTTTATAATATCCTCTTTTTAGAAGAAGACATGCAATAACAAATTCTTCCCCTGTGAAAACTTCATCGCAATAAGGCATGGGTATTTCTGGCTTTTCGCCTTCTTTCCATGTGCATACAAGAAGTCCTTTTTCTTCACCAATAGCAAATATTCTCATATAATTCTGATGTTGTGAAAAGTTCTCTAAAAAGTTTAATTTTAAAATTGAAAATAAAGCCTTATTTATATATTTTTCTTCAACAAGAGACCCTAAATTTAAAGTATCAGCAAAAAACTGCCCAAGAAGTTGCATCGAAAGACATCCATTTAAAAATTGATAAGGTGGGACAGGATTTATACTACATTTTTGAATAAAATATCTCCCATTCCATAGTTTTTCAATTATATTTTTTTGTCCTTTTTGATAAATTTCATTGCAAAAAGAAGCAAAATTGTTGTCACTGTTATATTCTGCCATTTCTATCATTACTTTAAGCGCTGCAAGATAAATAAAAGAAGTAAAAGGATTATCTCCATAAAACTCAATATCATAAGTATTGTGTTGTTGCCCTTCCATAAGTCCATCTCTATTTTTATCCCAGTTTTCAAAAGCATATTCAATAGTTTTTTTTGCAGATGGATATAATTTTTTTAAAAATTCATCATCACCAGAAATTTTCCATTCTCTGTAAAGTTTCAATATTGTTCCCATTTGTCCATCTGCTGCTGGTAGAGATAACCATCTTTTTATACCCAGTGGGACATTTGTTCTAAATGCCATGTATCCATTTTCATCTGTATTATATAAGTAATCAACTTCCCTTTGACTTCTTGAAAGGGAAGGGAAAAGGAAAGGAACTGTAAAATCATAATTATGAACATGGGTGCAGTTTAAAGGACAACAACCAGAATTATCAGAACAACCCTCAAATCCATAAAATTTCCCATCAGAAGTTATAAAAAATGTATTACTTCTTAATGTATTTAATTGGGCTGAAGTTGTATTTAAAAAACTTTCAGGTAAAGATTGAGAAAAAAATCTTTCAGCAAATTTTTTGCTTTTTTCTTCAAGATATCTTTTATTTTTTATAAAGTATTTAATTACATCCATTGAATTTGAAAATTTTATAGAATAATAATTTTTTAAAATTTTACCTTTTACTTCTTCATCAAGCCCCCAGTAATTTATACGATTTGGAAAATACCATGAAAGATAAAAATTAATATCTGTTTCTTCTTTTGGTGCAAGATTTTTATTAACTCCAAGAGAAGCCCAATATGTTTGGCTATCAGGACTTATTTTGGGAGAAACAGGTTCAAAATTTCCTATTTTGAATTCTTTCCAGAAGTTTTTTAAGTCATCCCACCATCCTTCATTTTTCCATTGATTTTTGTAAGAAACCGAAATAGCATCTGTAAAAAGAGAAAGATTACCATATCTCTCACTTTCCTCATTATATTTTTTTGATGTGAAAGAAATACCTTTTAAATTCTCTGTCTCAACAAAATTATTTATGTTCTGCCCAAAGCATTTATTTATATAACTATTTAATTTTTCAGTTCCATCAGTTCCAACAGGGTTCATCATTGAAAAAGAAAGGAAGATATTTATTTTATCTCTTGTAAGATTTTTTATTTTATAAGAGAAAATTACAATTGGTAAGGAAGAATTTTCAACATCTCCTGGTATAAATGGGCTCCATGCATTTAAGGATACAGAAACACCTATACTTCTATCAAAAAAATCAATAATAGCAAAAGGGAAAAAATTTGTAAATATACATTCCTCAAAATGTGGGTATCCTTCCATTCTAATATTTTTAAAACCATGACTTCCTTCAAAAGGAGGAAATGGCTTTCTTGCAACTATTTTTTGAAAAACTTTCCTCTTTTGTTCAACCCTTAAAGCAACAAAGTTCCCATACATTTCATTACTTTTTGAAGGTCTATTGAAAATTTCCCAGTCAGTTATTGAGCCAGTTCCTTCAACAGAAACATTACCTGTTCCAATACCACCAAGTAAAAATTTTATTTGTTTTAAATTTTCTCCATAATATTTTATATTCATTTTTTTCCTTTGTTCACATCTCTTCAAGTAGAGAAATATTCAATAAATCCAGTGATAAAGAAAAAATTGTATATAACCCTTTTATTAAGAACAATCTGCTTTCCGTTGTTTTTTTATCTTCTCCAACAACTCTATATTTGTGATAATAAGAATGAAAGATTTTTGCTAAATTTAAAAGATATTCACACAAAAGGTGAACTCCGTATGTTTTCACCACACTTTCAATTATATCAGGAAATTTCCACATTTTTTTAAGCAAAATGAGCTCTTCTTCCTCTTTTAAATAATCTGGGTCAAATTCGGTTTTTCCTATTGTAATATTTTTACTTTCTGCAAAATTCAAAATATGTTTTATTCTCACATAAGCATATTGAAGATAAAAGACAGGATTCTCAGTTGATTGTTTTTTTGCAAGTTCTATATCAAAGTCAAGATGACTATCAACTTTTCTAAAAAGAAAGAAAAATTTTGATGCATCAGGTCCTACTTCATCTATAAGTTGTTTCAATGAAATAAATTCTCCTTTTCTTGTTGACATTGATAGTTTCTCTTTTCCTTTGTATAAAGTTGTAAGTTGAACTATCAGAAATTTGAGTTTTTCTGGCTCAAAACCCATTGCCTGAACTGCTGCTTTCATTCTTGGGATATATCCATGATGGTCTGGACCAACTATATTTATAAGTATTGAAAAATTTCTTTCAATCTTATATTTGTGATATGCAATATCTGTTGCAAGATATGTATAGGTTCCATCACTTTTTATAATTACTCTATCTTTATCATCGCCAAAGATTGAACTTTTAAACCACCAACTTCCATCTTTAAAATAAATATAGCCTTTTTCTTTTAATTCATTTATTATTTTGTCTACTTTCCTTTCCTTTATAAATATACTTTCATTTACCCAACTATCAAACTCAACTCCAAAATTCCTCAGGTCTCTTTTTATTTCTTCCAGAATTCTCTCATAAGCAAATTTCTTAAAAAATTCATCATCTACCTTTTCTTCTTTTATTTCTTTTGCTAACTGAATAAGATATTCTCCATGATATCCCTCTTCAGGTATTGTGTATTTTTCTTCTCCTTTTAATTGATAATATCTTGCCTTCAATGACTCTCCTAAAAGGTCAATTTGTTTTCCACTATCATTTATATAAAACTCTTTTACAACAGAAAAATTAGCAAATTTCATAATCCTTGAAAGTGCCTCTCCAAAAGATGCCTGTCTTCCATGAGCAATTGTTAAAGGGCCTGTTGGGTTTGCGCTCACAAATTCAATTAAAACATTTTCTCCCCTTCCGATTTCAGATTTTAAAACATCTTTCCCTGCTTTAACGAGTTCTTTTAAAAAGTTAAAATAAACATTTTTTGAGACAAAGAAGTTTATATAGTTATTTTTAATTTCAATTTTCTCAACTATATCTGATACTATTGGTAATATTTTTTCTCTTATTTTTTCTGCATAGTCATTGCCAAGTTTAAAAACAATATTAGTTGTAAAATCTCCGAAGTTTTCTTTTTCTGACGGGAATACATCAACATCAATTACTTTATTTGAAATTTCTTCTATAACTTTTTTTATGCCTTCTTCAATTCTTTTCTTTATTTTCTTCATTTTCTTCTTTTTTTATTTCCGAAAGTAACTTTTCAATTCTAAATTCTTTTCTTTCATCAAGTTCAAATTGAATTTTTGGAGTATCTCTTAGAGATATTCTTTTCCCTAATTTAAATTGAATATACCCTGTTGCATTTTCTATTGCTTTAAATGACTTTTGTTTTTCTTCATCTGTTCCAAGAAAACTTATACCAATTTTTACAAATTTAAAGTCAGGAGTAATATTTACTGATGTAATTGTGAAAAAACCAACATTAGGGTTAGATACTTCCCTTCTTATTATATCTTCTACTTCTTTTCTTAAAAGATGTTCTACCTTTTTTTGTCTTCTTGTAATAATTTTTCCCTCCTTTTTTCTAATTAACTTAATTTTTGCTTATTATATTTTACCTGAATGAGATATAATTTCAAATTCTAAAAGCCAATTTCTAAGAGCCAAACTTGATTGTAAAAATGCATAGAGGTAAAATAAATATATGAAATTTAAAGATATAGAAAGATGGGTAAAAGGAATAATTGTTTTTTTTATTGCACTTTATCTTTTTCTTTCTCTTATTTCTTTTGACCCATTTGACCCGACCTTCAAATTCTGTCAAATTGGTTCTCCAGTTAATACAGAAATATCACATTTTGGGGGTAGAGTAGGTTCATATATTGCAGGGCTCCTGATTTTCATTTTTGGTAAAGGGGCTTATTTACTTGTTTTTCTCCTTCTTTTTTCTGCCTATAATGTTATTTGGGGAGAAAAAATAAATTTCGGGAAAAAAATTATAAGCATATTTGGTATTGTTTTTGTTTTTTCAATTTTTTTATCTTTACAAACAAAAAATTTTTCAGGTGGTTTTTTAGGAGGTGTTTTCACACCTTATTTGAAGGAATTTTTTGGTGAAAAAGGAATTTATTTAATCCTTATTCTTTTATTCGTTGTTTTCTTTGGTCTGGTATATAAAATGTTTGTTTCCCCTTTTCAGTTTCTTTTTGCAAGAGATGTTTTCTCAACAACAGCAGAAGGTAAAGAAATGTTGAGAAAAAAACCAGTAATGAAAAAAAGAGTGATAAAGAAAAATGAACAGGGGCCAGAAATAGAAGAAAAAGAAGTTCAAAAAGAAAAAAGTGAACAAAAAGTTATTATTACAACTAAACAGAAAAATTTTGTTCTTCCGCCTGTTAAACTTTTAAAATCAGATACTTTTCCTCAGAAAGAAACAAAAGATGATTTTGAAAGGTATGCTCAGGTAATTGAAGAAACACTTTCTGAGTTTGATATTGAAGGAGAAGTTGTCCAGATCAACCAGGGTCCAAGGGTAACAATGTTTGAAATTCAATTAGCACCTGGTATTCCAGTTCAAAAAATATTTAAAATACAGGACAACATAGCAATGAATCTAAAGACAACTTCAATCCGTATTGTTGCTCCTATACCAAATAAATCAACAGTTGGAGTTGAAGTGCCGAATAGAGAAATATCAACTGTTTATTTAAAAGAATTACTTGTCAGTAAAGAGTTTCAAAAAAGCCCATCAAAACTGACAATTGCAATTGGAAAAGATATTATGGGTAGAAGTGTCGTTTCTGACCTTAAAATTATGCCACATCTTTTAATTGCAGGAGCAACTGGTTCTGGAAAAACAGTTTGTCTTAATTCTCTTATAACATCAATTCTTTATAAAGCAACTCCTGATGAAGTTAAGTTTATACTTATTGACCCAAAAATGGTTGAACTTACCCTATATAATGGAATTCCACATCTTTTATGTCCAGTTGTTATAGATATTAAAAAAGCAGTCAATGTTTTAAAATGGTTAATACAGGAAATGGAGAGGAGATACAAACTTTTTTCAGAAAAAAGAGTTAGAAATATAGAGACATATAATTTACAGTTCAAGGAAGAAAAAATACCTTATGTAGTCATTGTAATAGATGAACTTGCAGACCTTATGATTGTTGCTAAAAATGAAATTGAACAAAGTATTATCAGATTGGCTCAACTTTCAAGAGCAGCAGGTATTCATCTTATTCTTGCAACACAAAGGCCTTCTGTAAATGTAATTACAGGTGTCATAAAAGCAAATTTACCCTGTAGGATTTCTTTCCAGGTAACCTCAAAATTTGATTCAAGGACAATACTTGATAAAATTGGTGCAGAAAAACTTCTTGGCAGAGGCGACCTTTTATTTATTCCTCCTCAGAGTTCTATTCCATTAAGGATTCAGGGCAGTTTTATTTCAGATGAAGAAATTGAAAGTATATGTAATTTCCTTAAAAGTCAAAGTAGCCCACAATATAATATGGAAATTCTTGAAAAAAAATTATTTGATGAAACAGAAATAGAACATTTCTCTTCATCCTCTGCAAAATTAGATGATGATATCCTTTATCAAGAAGCAAAAAATATTGTATTAACAACAAAGATTGCTTCAATTTCTATGTTACAAAGAAGATTAAATATAGGATTTAATAGAGCAGCAAAATTTGTTGAGAAAATGGAAGAAGAAGGAATTGTTGGACCATATATTGAAGGTAAGCCAAGAAAAGTACTAATTTCTAATGAAAATAGAGAAAGATAAAATAAATGTTTTATTGAAAGAAACAAGAGAAAAAAAGGGAATTGGGATTGATGAAATAATTGAGAACACAAGGATTCCACAAAAATACATTAAAATAATAGAAGATGGACAATGGGAAAAATTCCCAAGTCAAACTTATTTACTTGGTTATTTAAAAATTTATTGTGAATATCTTAATATTAAAAAAGAAATAATTGATACAATTTTATCTGAATTTAAACAGGAAAATAAAAAGGAAAAAGAGGTAATAAAAGAAGAGAAAAAGGATAATGTAGAACAGAAAAGGGAAAAAATCCTTTTAATAATTCTCCCCTTAATTTTCTTCTCAATATATTTCTTCACTCTTTACATTCTTTCCGATATAAGTTCAAATTTATAAAATGGGAAAAAAGGTCTCTATAATAAGTTTAGGTTGTGCAAAAAATCTTGTTGATTCTGAAAATATACTTGCTTTACTTGGAGAGGATAAATTTGTAATTACTGATTCATATAAAGAAAGTGATATTGTTATTATAAATACTTGTGCTTTTATAAAAGATGCAGTTGATGAATCAATAAGAGTAATAAAAAAAATTGCTGAAAAGAAAAATAGAAAGAAAATTATTGTTTGTGGATGTCTTGTCCAGAGGTTCAAAGAAAAAATCTTCAAAATTGCTGATATTGATGGAGCAATTGGAACAGGGGACCCTGGGAAGGTATTTGAATTGGTCAAAACATTAAAAGATAATAAAAAAATCTTGCTGGTTGATGATAAAACATTTGTAACAAGTAAAACATATCCACGATTGATAACTACATTTCCATATGCTTACTTAAAAATTTCTGAGGGATGTAATAATAAATGTAATTATTGTCTTATACCATATTTAAGAGGAAACCAGAGAAGTAGAAAAATAAAAGATATTTTAAAGGAAGCAGATGACCTATCTAAATCAGAAATAAAAGAAATAGTCATTATTGCACAGGATACAACAAATTATGGAACTGATTTAAGATATGGGACAAATTTAAAAGAGTTATTAGTTGAAATTACAAAATATGATTTTAAATGGGTCAGAATAATGTACTGTAATCCTGCCCGCATTACTGGGGACCTCATTGAAGAAATATCTAAAAATGAAAAAATATGTAAATATCTTGATATCCCTTTACAACATTCTCATCCAGAAATTATCAAAAAAATGGGAAGACCTGTAATTAACTATAATAAAATTATTGAAAACATAAGAAAAGGAATAAAAGAAGTAAGATTAAGAACAACTTTTATGATTGGATTTCCTGGAGAAAAAGAAGTTCATTTCAAGCATCTTGTTAATTTTATAAAAGAAAATAAATTTGATAGATGTGGTTTTTTCAAATATTCAAGAGAGAAAGGAACATCATCTTTTGATTTTGACCAACAAATTGATGAAGAAATAAAAGATAAACGACTTGAAAAAGTAGTTAAAATACAGGAAAGGATTTCTAAAAATAAACTCAAAAATATGGTTGGGAAAACATATGATGTTTTAATTGAAAAAAAAGATGGGCAATTTTATATTGGGAGAACTGAATATGATGCTCCAGAAGTTGATGGGGTTGTATTTGTATCAGGCAAGAATTTAAAATTGGGTAATTTCTATAAAGTAAAAATTACCTCTTCTTCTGCATATGATATTTCTGGTGAAGTTATTATTTAATTTTTTATAGGATTACCATTTGTTCAAGACGAATACCAAATTTCTTATGCATATAAATTCCTGGCTCAATTGTAAAAACATTCCCTTTTTCAATTATATCATTACTTCCAGGCGCAAGATTTGGTTTTTCATGAATATCAATTCCAACTCCATGCCCCAATGAATGAATAAAATATTTTTCTAAATTATATTTTTTGAAAATAGTGATTGCTTTCTGGTGTACATCTTTACCCCTTATTTTCCCCTTTTGTTTTTTCTCATAAATATATTCAGTAGCAATTTCTCTAACATCTTTTACAATTTTATATACATTTTTTATTTCATCAGAAACATCTCCATAAAAAAAGGTATTTGTTAAATCACTTTTATATCCACAAAAATCTGCTCCTATATCCACTACTATTACTTCCCCTTTTTCTATTGTTTTGTTTTTTGCTTTATGGTGTGGGTAAGAAGAATGAATACCAGAAGCAACAATTGGCTCAAAAGATTCACTTTCTGCCCCATTTTTATTTAATAGGTATTTTATTTCACCAAGAAGGTCAAGTTCAGTAAATTTATTTTCTTTTTGAATAAAGTTATAGATTTCATCAAGAGTCTTTTCTGTAATTTTCTTTGCTTCTTTTATAAGTTCAATTTCTTTTTCATCTTTTATACTTCTTAATGAAATAAAGATATTTTCAGCAGGTACAAATTGTCTTTTTGTTCTTTTTGAAATTTTTAAGTATGTTAAATAAGAAATTTCAGTTGATATAAAAAATGTTTTTTTGAAATCGTCAAGAAAATTTATTAAATCATCTTCATTATATTTATGTATTTGTATATTTTTATTACTATCAATTGCCTGATAAAAACATAATTCAGGAACAAATAAGTCAACTTTTTTTTCTGTTATTGCAAGAATTCCTTCAACTTCTGAAATTCCCGTCAGGTAAAAAATGTTTGATGGATTAAATGTCAAAAAACACCCTCCCTTCTTTTTTTTGAGAAATTCCCTGACTTTTTCTATTCTTTCACAATTTACTTCTAAAGAAATCTCTTTATTCAAAATTGCTCCTTATTTATAAATCAGGGTTTGTAAAAAGAATAAAGAAAATGGAGAAGTCCTTTCTGACAATGAAGTCGGTTTTCTGCTTGGGTATAAACAATTGAGTTTTTCCCATCTATAATTTCATCAGTTACTTCCCAATTACGATGAGCAGGAAGACAATGCATAAAAATAAAGTCAGTTTTTATTTTTGCAATGAGTTTACTATTAACCTGGTATTTTTTAAAAATTTCCAGTCGTTTTTCCTTTTCTTTTTCATCTCCCATACTTATCCATGTGTCAGTATATAAAATATCAGTATCTTCAATGAAATCATATGGATTGTTTGAAATTCTTATTTTGTTTTTTACCATTTTTAAAATTTTTTCAGAAGGCATATAATCATCAGGACAAATAACTCTTACTTCCACTCCAAGTAAATCACCACCAAGAATTAATGAATTACACACATTATTTCCATCTCCAATGTAAGTAAGTTTTAGTCCTGAAAGTTTCCCGAATTTTTCAAATATTGTAAAGTAATCAGATAAAATCTGGCAGGGATGAAGAAGGTCAGTTAAAGCATTTATAACCGGAAAATTACACCATTTTGCAAATTCTTCAACTTCACTATGACTATAAGTTCTTATAACAAGCCCATCTAAATATTTAGACAGGACATTTGAGGTGTCTTTTATTGTTTCTCCGCGTGATATTTGAATGTTGCTTTCTTCTAAATATATTGTATTACCACCTAAGGAGCAAATTGCAACTTCAAAAGATGTTCTTGTTCTTGTTGAGGGCTTATTAAAAATTAGTCCAATAGTTCTGCCTCTTAAAATATTTTCTATTTCTCTCCTTGCCCATTTACTTTTATACATTTTAGATAGGTCAAATATTTTAAAAATTTCTTCTTTACTTAAATCCAATATACTTAAAAAATCCCTTTTCCCCATTTGTTTTTAATCCTTCATTTCAGAAAAACATTCATCCATAATTTCAACTGCCCTGTCAATTTCTTTTTTCTTTACAGTCAAAGAAGGCATAATTCTTATAACATTTCCATGTGTGCAATTAAGAAGTAGTTTTTTATTTAGACATAACTTGTAAAATTGTCTACCATCCATTTCAAGTTCAATAGCAAGCATAAGTCCAATGCCTTTGACTTTTTTTATACAAGTATATTTTTCTTTCAATTTTTCAAGTTTATTTTTCAAATATTTCCCATATTTATTTACTCTTTCAAGAATATCTTTTTCTTTTATTGTTCTTATAACTGAAATTGCAGATGCACAGGCCAAGGGACTGCCTCCAAATGTTGAGGCATGTGTTCCGGGGACCAATAAGTCAGCAATTTCCCTTTTTGCTATCATGGCTCCAATTGGAAAGCCACCACCTAAGGTCTTTGCAAGGGTCATTATATCTGGTTGAATTCCAAAATGCTGGTAAGCAAAAAATTTTCCAGTTTTTCCAAAACCAGTTTGTACTTCATCAAATACAAGTAATACATCTTTTTCTTTACACAATTGATAAACATTTTCAAGATATTCTTTATCAACAACATTTATTCCACCTTCACCCTGAATAATTTCAATAAAAATAGATACAGTTTTATCATCAATTTTTTCTTTTAGTGCATGGAAATCATTAAAAGGGACATAACTAAATCCCTCAGGAAGTGGTTTAAATGGTTCATTATATATCTTTTGTCCCGTTAATGTCACTGTTGCAAGAGTTCTTCCATGAAAAGAATTTTCCATTGAAATAATTTTGTATTTACCTTTTTCTTTTCCATATAGCCGGGAAAGTTTTATTGCACCTTCATTTGCTTCTGCCCCACTATTACAGAAAAAAAGTTTCCCATCAAAAGAAATATCTACTATTTCTTTTGCAAGAATTGCCTGCCAGGGATGATAATAATTATTTGGAAGATGAATGAGTTTTTTTGCCTGTTTTGTTATACTTTTTACAACTTCTGGATAACAATGTCCAAGTCCACTCACAGCCCATCCAGGGAAAAAATCAAGATATTTTTCTCCGTTTATATCCCATAACCAACTACCATATCCCCTGACAAATACAACATCTTCTCTGGAATAACAACCTATTACATAATGTTCATAAAGTTGCTTAATCTGGTTTTTCTCCATCTTTTATAATCTCCGTTCCAACTCCTGCTTTTGTAAATACCTCTAAAAGTATTGAATGTGAAATATTTCCGCTTATAATATGAACCTTTTTAACTCCATTTTTTATTGCACTTATAGAAGATATTGCTTTAGGTATCATTCCTTCCTTTATGACTTTTTTCTCTATCAATTCATTCCCTTCTGAAAGTTCAAGAATTGATATAAGTGTTTCTGATTTTTCTGGGTGCCTCATTATTCCTAAAACATCTGTAAGAAAAATAAGTTTTTCCGCTTTTAAAGACTCTGCAATTGATGAAGCAACAGAATCAGCATTTACATTTAAAAGAACTCCATCTTTGTCATAAAAAAGAGGGGCAGCAACAAGAACTTTATATTTTTCTAATTTATTTTTAATATATTCATTATTTACTTGGTCAACCTGCCCGACAAAACCAAGGTCAACTACTTCTGCACCTCTTTGATAATGGATTTTTTTTGCAATAACATACTTTTCTTCTGGTAAAATTGAGGAAGCACTTGCCTGAAATTTTTCTACCAGTTCATCAACAATACCATCTCTGACCCTATAAAGAACATCCTGGACTATTTGAAGTGTATTTTTGTCAGTAACTCTCAATCCATCTACAAATGTTACTTTACTGCCTTTTTTTTCAATTTCTTCTGTAATAAAAGGACCCCCTCCACATATAAGAATAACATTTATTCCAACAACTTCAAGAAAAGCAATATCTTGCAAAATATCTTTTCTTGCCTGTTCTATTTTTAAAATACTTCCCCCAACTTTAATTACAAATATTTTTCCTTTGTAATTTTTAATATATGGATAACTTTCAAGTAAAACATCCGCTTTCTTTAATATCTCATCGTCCACTTTTTACCCTCCATTTTATAAAATTGAAAATTTTTTGTTTTGTATTTGAGTTTTTTCCATTTACTTAATAAGTATTATTATAACCCTTTTCAAGAGAAATATTCTACCACATTTTTAAAGAATTTAAATCCATAAGTATATTTATTTTTTGAAGAATTTGTCCAATCAGGAAGATGATATTTTAAAACACATCTTTCTGGATGTGGCATCATGCCTAATACAAGCCCAGTTTGATTACATATACCTGCAATATTTTCAACCGACCCATTGGGATTATATGGATAAGAAGAATACTCCCCATTTTTATCACAATATCTAAATAAAACAAGTTTTTTTTCATTTATTTTCTTTAATATTTCTTTGTTTTCAGGAATAAATTTTCCTTCTGCATGTGCAACAGGTAATTTTATTATTTCAGGCAATCCCTTAAAAAAATGGCAAACACTATTTTCAAGTTTAAGGTAAATCCATCTGTCTTCAAACTTTGATGAGTTATTCCATGTAAGTGTGACTGATTGTTTTCCTATCCATGGTAATATTCCACTTTTTACAAGAACTTGGAATCCATTACAAATCCCAATTATAACTTTCTTATCTTCAATAAATTTTTGCATTTCATCCCATAATTTGAATTTTATTTGGTTTGCAAGGACTTTCCCTGCTGAAATATCATCTCCATAAGCAAAACCACCAGGAATAATAAGAATCTGATATTTTTCTAATAATTTTTTATTCTCAATTATTCTATTTATATGTATTCTTTCAGGAACCCCACCAGCAAGTTTAAAAGCCCACTCTGTCTCTAAATCGCAATTTGTCCCTGCAACTCTTAAAATTAAAACATTTACTTTCACCATTTAACTCCACTTCTCCATTTATTAGAGAGTAATTCAATATCCAATGAAAAAAGTTCTTTTTCCCCAGAATAAAATTTTAAGTAATTACTTTTATTAACTCTACCAATACATGAAAATTCACTTCCTTTCATAGTTTCTTCAAATAATTTTTTATCTTTTTCCTCTATTTCAACAACAAATCTTCCCTGTGTCTCAGAAAAAAGATATGTATCAATTTTTCTGTCTTTTGAAGGAATTTTAGAAAGATAAATTTCTGCTCCTTTTCTTCCACCAATTGCCATTTCTGAAATACATGTTGAAAAACCACCATCAGAACAATCATGACATGCTCTAATTAAATTTTTATTTATTGCCTTATAAATTTTTTTTATTAATTTTGTTGTTTTTGCTGGTTCTGGGACAGGAACCCGCCCTCCATTAAAATTATATGTCCTGAAAAATTGACTTCCTCCCATTTCTCTTTTTGTTTCTCCGCATATATAAATTAAATTTTCCTCTTTTTTAAGGTCAGATGAAATAACATTATCAATATTTTCAATAATACCCAAGCCCGATATTAAAAGTGTCCCTGGAATTGAAATTTTTCTTCTTTTTTCATCAATAAAATAATTATTTAAACTATCTTTACCAGAAATAAAAGGAACTTTATATTTTAATGCAAAATCCTTACAGCCGTTAACACATCTGACGAGTGAACCTAATTGTTTTTTATCTCCAATATCTCCCCAGCAGAAATTATCAAGTATAAAAATTTTTTCAGGATTTGTCCCAACACAAACTAAATTTCTAATTGTTTCTTCTATACAACAGCCAGCCATATAATAAGGGTCAATATCTCCATAAAATGGGTTTATTCCACATCCAACTGCAATACCATAATTTTTATCATAATGAACTTTAAGAACAACTGCATCAGATGGACCATTTTGTCCTATAAGTGGTTTTAAAATAGTTCTTGACTGGACTTCATGGTCATATTGTCTTATTACTTCTTCCTTTGAAGAAATTACAGGACTTGAAATAACTTTTAAAATACCTTCTTTTAAATCAATTTTCTTTTTACATTTTTCTTTTATTTTTTTTATTTCAAATTTACTTTCCAATGATTTTTTTTGCAGTCCTTTATGCAAAAATTTCATATCAATATCACAAATAATTTCATCTCTAAAATGAATTATTAACTTTCCTGTTTTTTCAAATTTTCCAATAACAGAGACATCAACATCTTCTGAAGAAAAAAGTTCTATTAATTCCTTTAATTTATTTTCAGGGACAGATAAAACCATTCTTTCCTGTGATTCAGAAATCCATATTTCCCAGCCATTAAGTCCTTCATATTTTAAAGGAACTTTATCTAAATAAACTACTGCTCCTACCTTTTCTCCCATTTCACCAATGGCAGATGAAAGCCCTCCTGCTCCACAGTCAGTTATTGAGTTATACATATCTTTATCTCTGGCAACAAGAAGACAATCAAGAACTTTTTTCTCAATTATTGGGTTACCTATTTGAACAACACTTGTGGGAATATCTTTATCTAAACTTGTTGAAGAAAATGTCGCTCCGTGAATACCATCCCTTCCTGTTTTTCCTCCGACAACTACAATATAATCATTTTCAACATTTCTTTTTTCAACTTTATCAATTGGAATTAAACCAACTGTTCCACAATAGACAAGACAATTATTTGTATATCTCTCATCAAAAATAATAGCACCGTTTCCTGTTGGAATTCCCATTCTATTGCCATAGTCCCTCACCCCACTTACAACTCCTTTAAAAATTCTTTTTGGATGCAACACTCCTTCTGAAAGTTTTTCAAAAGGTGTGTCCATATTACCAAAACAAAAAATATCCGTATTTAATATTGGTTTTGCTCCTAAACCTGCTCCAAGAATATCTCTTATTACTCCTCCTATTCCTGTTCCTGCTCCTCCATATGGTTCAAGTGCTGATGGGTGATTATGAGTTTCAACCTTAAAAGCAACCCCATATTTTTCATCTAATTTTATAATACCGGCATTGTCTTTAAAAACAGAAATGCATAATGGACTATTTAATTTTTCTGTAACTTTCATAATTTCTTTTAATAAAACAACATTTTTTTCCTTTTTTTTCTTTCCTTCTTTTTCCTGATATTTAATGTTTGCTTTAAATGTTTTATGATAACAATGCTCTGACCATGTTTGGGCAATTGTTTCCAATTCACAATCACTCGGATTTCTCCCAATTGTTTTAAAATACCTCTCTATTGCTCTCATTTCATCTATATCAAGAGAAAGAAGTCCCTTTTTACTTATTTCAAGCAATTGTCTATCACCTTTTCCAATTATTTCAATTTCTTTAGCATATTTCATCTAATTTCCTCTTTTTATTTTGTAGTCATGTATTAAAGGATTTGCAAGTAATCTTACGCATATTTTTTTAATCTCTGTTTGTTTTAAACTGCAATAAATATAATATTTTTTCCCTGTTGATATATTTATATCCTTTTTTAACCCATAATCAGAAATTGCTTTCTTTGTTGTTTCTGCTACCATATCGGTAACACCTTTTTTATACCATATCTCAACGAGGTATAAATTTTTTTCTTTTGTTGTCTCTATATTTATAGAATATTTTTGAGAGACCCTATCAAGAAGTATGTTTTCAGCAATTTCTTTTATTTCTTTTATTTCTACATTACCGTCAAATGCATAAAGGTCAGAAACATTTACTTTTTTTACATCATATATCCCCATTTCTTCAACCCCTTTTTTTGTCTCATTTCCAAAAGCATCAAATACATTTTCTTTGTAAAAAATCTCAATAATATATTTCATTTTTCCCTTCCTCTTTCAATTCCTTTTATAAAACAATAAAATGAACTACCTAAAACATCAAGGTTATATCCACCTTCAAATATAATAAATAAATTCATACCTGTTTTACCAATTTCTTTTCCCATCAGATAATAGTCCGACTCTTCAAGATTAAGAGAAAGAAGGGGGTCTTTTTTATGGGTATCAAAGCCAAGAGAAATACCAATAATATCTGGAGAAAATTCTTTTATTATATTTAATGTATTATAAAATTTTTCAAGATATTTTTTATTTCCTGTTCCAGGGGCAATTGGGAAATTATAACAGTTTTCAAAAGAGAAATTTCCTGTTCCCGGGAAAGCGGGAAATTGATGAATTGAAACATAAATAACATTTTTTCCCATTTTTAAAATATCCTCTGTCCCATTTCCATGATGACCATCAATATCAAGGACTGCAACTTTTTTCCCTTCATTTATGATTTTTTTAACTGCTACTGCTATACCATTAAAATAACAAAAACCACCAAGAAAGTGTTTTCCTGCATGATGACCTGGTGGACGCGAAAGAGAAATACCTATATTTGATGTTTCTAAGGATATTTCACTTGCTTTAACTCCTGCACAAACAGAAAGGAATGCATATTTGTAAATATCCAGGATAACAGGTGTATCCATAGCAGAAAAATTATTATTCTTAACATTTTCAACAAATTCCCGACTATGTGCAAGAAACAATAAGTCCTCATTATAAAGGTCAACTCCAACAAAATTATTTATTCCTTTTTTAATTAAAAAATTGTATATAACTTTTATCCTTTCAGGACATTCAGGATGACCTTTTTCGTAATACCGAAGAAAATCAGGTGAATAAACAATTTCAAATTTCATAGTCCTCAAACATATATATTATTTCTTCCATATTGGAAAATCTCTCATCGGGGTTTTCTCTTGTTGAGATATTTATTATATATCTAAATGTATCTGGTATTGGGAAATTAAGTTCATTATATAATTTTTCAACTGTTTTCCCAAAAGAGTATATATCGCTTCTTATACTTGCTTTTCTCCCTTTAATAATTTCAGGTGCTGTATAATCAAGTGTACCACCTTCTCTTTTTTCTTTATAAAAAAATGTGTTTTTTACTGATAAACCAAAATCAGTTATTTTTACTTTTTCAAGAGAGAAATTTACAAGAATATTGGAAGGATTAAAATCCTTATGGATAATTCTATTTTGGTGAATGAAAGATAATCCCTTTGCTGATTTTAAAATAATTTCTTCTAAAATTGAAGGAGAGAAAATTTCTCTTCTGGTATGTATACATTTTAGAAGGTCTGCGTCAAGAAACTCCATAAAAATAAAAAAAGCCCCTTCATCTTTTTTAAAATCATAAACCTTCACAATATTTGGATGTATAAGTTTTTTAGCGATTTTTGCTTCTCTTATAAACCTTCTTATTTGATATCTATCAAGACGTCTTGGATGCAACACTTTAATTGCAATAACTGGGTCATATTCTGGTTGTGGGTCTATACTTCTTGCCTTATAAACAGTAGAAAACCCACCTGCTCCTAACATCTCTTCAAGAATATAATTTTCAATTTTATAGCCAGTTCTTACTTTTATTTCTTCCATTTTTAAGGTTAATTTAAGGTCATTAAAATGAAGTTGTATTATTTTACCATCATCATTAATTATTTTTCAACATCTTTATATTGAGATATATTAAATTTAATTGGTTATTTGAAAAAAATAATATTTGAATTTTTCTATTGGACAAAATTATGGAAAATATAAGTTTTTGATTTGTAAATATTTTTTAACTTCGTAAGTAAAATTACAAAATATCTAAATCAGTGTTTCTATAACCAATTGCTTCTGAAATATGAGAAGCATTTATTATTTCTGATGCATCAAGGTCTGCAATTGTTCTTGCTACTTTTCTTATTTTATCATATGACCTTGCTGAAAAATTAACTTTTCTCATTGTTTCCCTTAAAATTTCTTCACCTTCTTTTTCTATAATACAATACTTTTTTATCTGCTGGGAATTCATATATGCATTAAAATAAATCCCTTTATTTTTAAATCTCTCCCTTTGTATTTGTCTTGCTTTTACAACTCTATTTCTTATTTCCTCGGATGATTCTTCTTCTCTATCTTCAATTAAAACATCTGCTGGAACAGTTGTTACTTCTATGTGTATATCAATTCTATCAAGCAGGGGTCCTGATATTTTCTTTCTGTATTTTAATATCTGTGAAAGTGTGCAATTACAGGTATGATGAATATCTCCATACCATCCACATGGACAGGGATTCATAGCAGCAACAAATAAAAATCTTGCAGGAAAATCAACTCTCCCTTTTGCTCTTGAAACGGAGACATTACCATTTTCAAGTGGTTGTCTTAATGCTTCAAGAACATTTCTTTTAAATTCAGGCAGTTCGTCAAGAAATAACACTCCATTATGAGATAGAGATATTTCTCCTGGTTTTGGTATTGTTCCTCCACCTATTAGGGCAATATCAGAAATTGTATGATGTGGAGACCTGAAAGGTCTTTCAATTACTATTGGTGTTTTTAAAATACCTGCAACTGAATGAATTTTTGTAATTTCAAGTGATTCTGTCAGAGTTAAGGGGGGTAAAATTGTTGGAATTCTTGAAGCAATCATACTTTTCCCTGCTCCGGGACTTCCAAACATAAGGATATTATGAAAACCACTAACAGCAATTTCAACAGCCCTTTTAACATATTTCTGGTCTTTTACTTCTTTAAAATCAACAGAATATTTATCTTTTTCTTCAAAAAGGTCATTAAAATTTACTTTAAATGGTTTAATTTGAGTGTCCCCTTTTAAAAAAGAGGATGCTTCATTTAATGTCTTAACTGGATAAATTTCAACTCCTTCAACTACTCCTCCTTCAAATTTATTCTCGTCAGGAAGTATAATTTTATCGCAACCATCTTCTTTTAATTTTAAAACCATTGGTAAAATTCCCTTGACAGGTCTTACATCACCATTTAAAGCAAGTTCTCCAACAATGTAGTAATTTGAAAGAGTATCTTTTGGGATATATCCAAGTGCAGATAAAATTCCTATTGAAATTGGTAGGTCAAAATAAGAACCCTCTTTTTTTATATCAGCAGGGGCAAGATTTATAACAATTTTTCTGTTTGGGAATTCATATCCAGAGTTTTTTATTGCTGGTTTTATTCTATCTCTACTTTCTTTTACTGCCTGGTCAGGAAGTCCAACAACAGATATACCAGGTATACCTCTAGCAATATCAACTTCAACCTCTATGGGGAAACCTTCAATACCCCATATTGTTATAGACCTGACTTTTGAAAGCATAGTAATAGAGAAGAGGGGGTTTTGCCCCCCTCTTATTTTTTTATTCAACCTTAATTTTCACTTCTTTTTTCTTTTCTTCTGGTGATTTTGGGAGAGTAAGTTGAAGAACTCCATCCTTATATGATGCTTTTACTTTATCTTTATCAATTTGAGCAGGAAGAGTTAAACTTCTGGAAAAAGTTCCACTCCTTATTTCTTTTCTATAAAAATTCTCCTTTTTAACTTCTTTTTCCTCCTGGCTCTTTCCTGATATAGTCAGAATATCACCATTAAGAGAAACAGAAATATCTTCTTTTTTTACACCCGGAATTTCTGCTTTTACTATGATGTTATCTCCTTCTTCATAAACATCAATCGCTGGGACTCTTCCTCCCTCCCATAAATCAAGGTCTCTATTAAAAATTCTATCAACCAATCTATCAAAATCATCTCTTACATCCATAATTTCTTTAAAAGGTGACCATTTTGCTAATTTTGCCATATCTCATCACCTCCCTTTTTTTTATTTTTAGATGCAAAAAAAAGGTGCAGGTTTCATTTTTTAAATTTTATTTCTATTTGATGATATATTCTTTTACTTATTACTTTTGGAACACTTTTCTTTTTATAAATCTTTTTACTTAAAAAAATTGTTTTCTCCAGTGATTCAAATAAAGAAAGGCATTTCTCACATATTTTAATATGTTCTTTAATTAAGTCATTAATGGGTTTTTCAAGTTCTCCATCAATATATTCAGAAATAAGTTTTTCAATATCTTTACATTTCATTTTAATTCCCATGTTTTTTAATATATTCAGAAATTTTTTCTCTTAAAAACATCCTGCTTCTATGAATTCTTGTTTTTACTGCTGGTATTGATAAAGAAAGAATTTTTGCAACTTCTGATATAGGTAGTTCTTCAATATCATGTAAAATAAAAACTGATTTGTATTTTGGTGGAAGTGAATCAATTGCCTCCTGAAGTTGTTGCTTTAATTCATTGCTTTTAAAATATAACGAAGGATTTTCATACCAATCAGAAATTTCTATTTTGTAATCTTTATCTCCAATTTTCTTTATTTCATCTATTGATATGTTTTTATTTTTTTCTTTTCTCAATTTCATCAAGGCATTATTTGTAGCAATTCTATATAGCCATGTTGAAAAAGAAGACCTGCCTTCAAATTTATCAAGATTTTCATATGCTTTTATATATGTATCCTGCATAAGGTCTGCCGCATCCTCTTTATTTCCAAGTAATCTAAAGCCCAAATTATAAATATTAGTTTGTGTTCTTTTCATCAGTTCTTCAAATGCTTTTGTATCACCTTTTTTTGCTCTTTCAATAAGTTGTTGTTCACTCATTTTATTTCTGGTAAATTTCAACTATTTTATTTCTGCTTGTTTTTCCTGTTATTATTTCTATATTTTGTTTCGGCACATTAAAATATTTAGAAAGAATTTCAATCAATTTCTTATTCGCTTTCCCTTTTTCTGCCCTTTCTTTGACACAAACAGAAAAAATTCCTTCTTTTTCCTCAATTTTATCCTGTTTTGCGTCTGTTTTCACTTTAATTGTAATTTTCACTTAATAATAGTATCATAAAAAAGTTTTTTAAAAAAATTTAATGTATTTAAGGGTTGACTTTTATTAAAGGATAGGACTATAATTATGTAAAAGGAGGCAAAATGAAAAAAATTATTATTTTTTTGCTGGTAGTTCTTTTTGCTGGATGTGCGGTTGTCAATGTGTATGTGACTTTTCCCGAAGAGAAGATTAAGAAAGCAGCAGAAGATATTCTTGCTCCAGCACCATCTTCTCCATCTGGATTTCTAAAATATAATTTTACTAAAAATCTTTATGCAGATGAAAAAGTTGTTGTTGGAAAAGAACTTAAAACTGATTCTCCAGTTATAAGACAGGCACAGGAAAAAATAAATAGTTGGAGAAGTAAATTAGATGAATTTAAAAAAGATGGATATGTTGGAGAAACAAACGATTTTAAAGTTGTTATAAAACAGGTACCAGATGATAAGCAGAAAGAAACTGAATTAAGAGAACTTGTAAAAAATGAAAATACACAAAGAGATATAATAATAAGTGAACTTATGAAAATTAACAATGCTCCTGCCAAAGAAGAAAAAAAATTTAGAGAGATATTTGCAGAAACATCAATAAAATATTCTCCCTCTGGAACATGGATACAGGATGCAAAGGGGAATTGGAAAAGAAAATGAAAAAATTGTTGTTAAATGGGTGTGAAGCAGCAGGGGAAGGGGCAATTTCTGCTGGCTGTAAATTTTATGCTGGATATCCTATTACTCCACAAAATAGATTTCCAGAGTATATGAGTTATAGGTTACCAGAAGAAGGTGGAATTTTTATACAATCAGAAAGTGAAATTAGTGCAATAAATATGGTCTTTGGGGCTTCTGCTGCTGGGGTTAGAGCGATGACATCTTCATCTTCTCCTGGTATTTCCTTAAAACAAGAGGGAATTTCATATCTTGCTGGTTGCGAATTACCTGCTGTTATAATAAATATGAATAGGGGTGGTCCAGGTCTTGGGGATGTTACCCCATCTCAATCAGATTATTTTCAAGCAACAAGAGGTGGTGGTCATGGTGATTATAGAACAATAGTGCTTGCTCCATATAGTGTTCAGGAAATTTACGATTTTACCTATCTTGCTTTTGACCTTGCTGATAAATATAGAAATCCAGTTCTTATTCTTGCGGATGGTATTATTGCTCAGGTTATGGAATCAGTTAATTTAAAACCAAAAAAAAAGAAATTACCTGAAAAAAAATGGGCTTTAACTGGATGTAAAGGGAGAAAACCAAATTCAATAAAATCACTTTTTTTAACTCCTGGGGTACTTGAAACACATAACTGGAAATTAGCAAGAAAATATGAGAGAATTGAGAAAAAAGAAATAAGGTATGAGCAATATTTTTCTGATGATGCAGAACTTGGAATTGTCAGTTATGGAACATGTGCAAGAATTGTTCTTGAATCCCTTAAAAAGGCAAGAAAAAATGGCATAAAGGCATCTCTTTTTAGACCAATTACTTTATGGCCATTTCCATATAGGCAATTATCTGATTTTATAAAAAGCGTAAAAAAAATTCTTGTTATAGAAATGAATTTAGGACAAATGCTTGATGATGTTAAAATATCAAATACAAGTAATAAGAGAATTTTCTTTTATGGAAGACCTGGTGGGGGAGTTCCAACACCAGAAGAGATATTTAAAGAGATAAAAAAAATATGAAAGTTATTTATAAAAAACCAGAAAGTATAACAGATAATACTACAATTTATTGTCCTGGATGTGGGCATGGAATTGTTCATAAAATTATTGCAGAAGTTATTGACCAACTGGATATAAGAGAAAAAACAATATCTATTGCTCCTGTTGGCTGTGCAGTACTATCTTATAACTATTTTAATTTTGATGTAACAGAGGCAGCACACGGTAGATGTCCTGCTGTTGCAACTGCTATAAAAAGAGTTTATCCTGATAGGATTGTTTTTACATATCAAGGAGATGGAGACCTTGCTGCTATTGGGACTGCTGAAATTATACATTGTGCTGCAAGAGGAGAAAATATAACAGTAATTTTTATAAATAATGCTGTTTATGGAATGACAAAAGGGCAGATGGCTCCAACTACATTACCAGGGCAGAAAACAACAACAACTCCCTATGGAAGAGACACATCATATCATGGTTATCCTATAAGAATGTGCGAACTCCTTTCAACATTAGCTGGTCCTTCTTATATTGAAAGAACTACAATAGAAAATGTACCTGAAATTATAAAAACAAAAAGGGCAATTCAAAAAGCATTTACATACCAAGTAGAAAATAAGGGATTTTCTTTTGTTGAAGTTCTTTCAACCTGCCCTACAAACTGGAAAATGACTCCTTCTGAAGCAATGAAATGGGTAGGGGATACAATGAAAAACTATTTTATTCCTGGTGTTTATAA
>DAOOVW010000006.1:32187-50852 GCA_035370465.1 bacterium
AAACATAATGTTCTTTTTGCCTTTTTCAATACTACTACTTTTGATTTTTATTTTACTTCTGCCTTTTTTCTTTTTACTTGTTCAGGTAGAAATAATAAAAATTGCTTTAAGTAAATTAGGACTTTCTCCATATATGGCTCTTTTAATATTTCTTTTATCTCTAATTGGCAGTACCATAAATATCCCTCTTTTTTCCAGAGAAGTTACAGGAGTAGTTCCTAATAGAGAAATGTTCTTTATTTTCAATCCATTTGGTATGCCAGAAGTTCAGACAAAACAAATAATAGCAATAAATATAGGAGGAGCAATAATTCCACTTTTTCTTTGTATATATCTTCTACCAAAGGCACCACCACTTCCCACTTTATTTGCGACTTTAATTTCAATTATTGTTTGTTTTAAAATATCAAAAATTGTTCCTGGAATGGGAATTGTTATACCTTCTTTAATTCCACCAATAATAGCGGTTCTCTGTGCTTATATTTTTTCTCCTGGAAATAAAATCCCAGTTGCGTATATTTCAGGAGTTCTTGGTGTTTTAATAGGAGCAGACCTTCTCAACCTAACTAATTTGGGTAATTATCCTGGAATTATGAGTATTGGTGGAGCAGGTGTTTATGATGGTATATTTCTTGTAGGTATCATTTCTGCACTACTTGCATAACTAATAGCCGTTCTATTTTATCAAACCACTGCTTATAATATTCATTTTTTATGATATTAGATATTAGTTAGATACTTTATATCATAAGATTTTATTGACCCCTGTTCATATCCCCAACATGGAAGCACACAGATACAAAATTTTAATACTCACACTCAAAACTCAAAAATAAAAATCTTTTATTTTTATTGCCTGCTACTCTTTACTTTTCAGTCAATGCAATTAAGTAAGTACACACTGACTGAGTATTTCCCTTATTTCATATTCAATAGAAAAATGACTCATTTTGAAATAGGTATTTCCAGGGCAAGAAGAGGTGGATATTGCTGGCATCCAAAAATATCCTTTTCACCTGGTGAACCACTCGGTCTATTACGCAAAAAAGTAAATTTGATAGCATAAGCAGGATCAAACTCAACAAAATCTGTTATGCGACCAATGTCAATATTATAAAGTTTTGATATGTTCTCCCTACTTAACACACCACTCTTTCTGACCATTTCGTAGTTATCAGCGCTATTAAAAATTATATCAAAGGTAATTTTATCAGTACCTGCATTTTTGCTACGAATTGTCTTTGCTAAATCACTTAATTTAACAGTTTTCATAAAATTCTCCTTATATTATTCATCGGAATAGGTAAATTTAACTTTAAAAAGGTCCATTGGATTATTTACCGGGATAGTATGATTCATTGTCCACTCATAGGCAACACCGTCATATATTGTTTCATGTGTTATAAATGCAGCACTACCAGCCGTTCCTTTTACATCCGGTAATCTGGCATAAAAAAGTTGCATCCATCCACAAAAAGTGATTTCTTTTGCCAATTCCTTTGTTGCTGCTACTCCCTCTACTACTATACACAACTCATGTGATCTGACTTCCCGGACTGGTTCCCACTCTTCCATAACTCCGTTTTTCCCATAGATATGAAAATAAAGCTCATATTTTTCTCCTGGAAATTGTTCCTGCACTTGCTTTCTGCACCAAGCAATAACCCTGTCAATATTTTTGATTGAATATGGATCCCGAATACCTGCTATTCCAATATACCTTTCACCAACTTTACCTGCTCCTTCAATTTTAACTCTTATTTCTTCTGCTGGAATAAATTTCGGACCAGTAATACAACAAGTTTTTTTATCATACTGAACATATTGACAACTACTCATATCCAACATACCACCCACAAAATATTCAAAATAGGGATTAGACCGTTCATACATTGCATGACCTGCCACTGATGCAACTGTACAATATTGTTCTGGATGCATCGCCTTGACCTTAATGTCTTGCTCAGTAATAATTCCAATAATTGTTTCCTTTGCCCCGTAAGGTTCAGCACAGAAAGAAGCACACTCCATTATTTTACCAAGGCAATATGCAAGTCCTTCTGGAAATCCTTCTCTTATTGCTGGTGCAGCAAAAATAGCAACATCACCTGAACGGCCTCCAATGATAACATCAACACCCATATCCAATGCCTTGTGATAGGGATGAATACCAGCAACAGCAACAATATTATTCGTCTTATCAATGTCTCCCATGGTTAAATTTTTTCTACCATCCAGTCCTTTAATTTCTTTCCCCTTTTTTAGCAAATTTTTAAGATAATTTTTTGTTAAATCGGAATAGAAATATCCTATCTTAAATTTTGGTAGTTTATGTTTTAAAGCAATCTCCTTAATATATTTTATATACCTATCAACCATAACTTTTGAACCACAATCTCCAGCCGAGCCAATAATCATTGGGATATTTTTCTTCCTTGATTCAACCAACATTAGTTCTAAATCATGTTTCTGGTTTCTTTCTGAACTGAAACTTTTGTTGGCTCCAAGTGCACCCGGACCCACGTCATCACTTCCTGAATCAGCAATAATATAGTCAGGATTTTCTTCTATCCCTGCATAAAAACTTGCTTCTTTGATGGGGGCAGTTCCCAAATGCCCAGTAGAACATAAAAACTTCAGCATTTTCTTTCTATCCATATCGCTCCTTCGTTTTTATTGATTGGTTGTAAAATTTTTATCTAAAAAAATTTTAACCATACTTTTAAAAATATCAAATTTTTGTATGAGTTGGGTACATCGGTAACACTTTTTTATTCAAATTTTGTTGTTTTTTCATCTCAATAAATTCCATTGGTGTTAACATATCAAGAGAACGATGTGGTCTATTAAAATTATACTCTACTAACCAGTCAGTTAAAAGACCATTAAATATAGAAAGGTCATCAATATAATTGCCCATCTGCAAAAACTCTTCTTCTAATGCCTATTAAATTTCTCTCCATTTAAGGAAGAGAAGTGGCGGGATGGGGATTTGAACCCCAGACTTACCGGGTATGAGCCGGTTGCTCTACCACTGAGCTACCCCGCCTTTTTTAATAAATATTCTGCTAATTTTCTGAAAGCAATACTTCTATGGCTGATTTTATTCTTTTCTTCAACTGAAAGTTGTGCAAATGTTTTTCCAATTTCAGGAATTTCAAATACAGGGTCATATCCAAACCCATTTTCTCCTCTTGGCTGGAATGTTATAATACCTTCAACCTCACCTTTAAAAAATTTTCTCTTATGGTCTTCTATAAGACAGATAACAGTGATAAATTTACCTTTTCTATCTTCTTTATTTTTTATATTTCCCATCATTTTCAACAATTTCTCAATATTTTTTCTGTCATCTCTATAAGTAGAAGAAAATCTCGCTGACTTAACACCGGGCAGTCCTCCTAATTTTTCAACCATAAGTCCTGAATCTTCACCTACAACAGGTATATTATTTTTAAGGAAATTTTTAAGATAATTTGCTTTTATAAAAGCATTTTCTTCAAATGTATTTCCTGTTTCTTCTGGGAACATTATATCCTCAGGACATTTTATAACTTCAATTCCTGTATCTTTTAAAATATCCTGAATTTCTTTTATTTTATCTCTGTTTTTAGTTGCCAAGTAAAAATTCAATTTCATCTTTTAATATTTTCTTTTCAATCTCAATTATTTCTTTTATACCTTTTTCACCAAGGGTAATAAGGTTGTCAAGTTGTTCTTTTGAGAAAGAATATCCTTCTCCTGTTCCCTGAATTTCAACAAATTCATTACTTCCTGTCATAATAAGATTCATATCAACACTCGCAACAGAGTCCTCTGAATAATCAAGGTCTAAAAGATAATTTCCATAAACTATTCCGGCGCTTATGCCTGCGAGATAGTCCTTTATAATTGGTAATCGTAAATGATTTGTTTTTTTTAAGTTATTCAAAGCAAGAACAAGTGAAATAAATCCACCTGTGACCGATGCTACCCTTGTTCCTCCATCTGCCTGTAAAACATCACAATCAATCCAGATTGTTCTCTCATCAAGATTTTTCAAATTGATAATTCCCCTTAAAGACCTGCCTATCATCCTTTGAATTTCTTGACTTCTACCAGAAAAGTTTGAACTTCTTGGGACTCTTTCACTTGTTGAAGATGGGAGTAAAGAATATTCTGCTGTAACCCATCCATTTCCAGAGTCCTTAAGCCAGGCAGGTACTTTTTCTTCAATATTTGCAGTACATAAAACTCTTGTATCTCCAATTTCTATAAGACAGGAACCACCGGCATATTTAATAAAATTTTTTGTAATTTTAATTTCTCTTATTTCATCATTTTTTCTATTACCTTTTCTTTTTATCTCCATTGGGAATACCTCTCTTTCCAAGTATTTTGTTCAAAAAATATAGTTGGCAGAATTAAAAAAGAAAAAGAAAAATTATCTCTATCTCTACTCATTTTAAAATCAATAGTTAAACAATGCAATTTTCTCCATATTTCATATGACTGAACAGGAATATTTTCTGTCTCAAAATCATAATAAATACCAACACGATATTTCCAGTTTTCATTTATTTTTTTTTCAACCCAGTTTTCAATACCACAAATATCATTATCTTCTTCATATCTTGTTCCAAAAGAATATTTAAAATTTTCTTTCTCAAAAATAAGGTCATTTATTCCAAAGGCATAACTTCCTTTATTAAAATCAAAATCGTTTTCACCAGTAATTGAAAAATTATTATTTATTTTAATTTCATAATCAATGTATGTATTATTAAATTCATTTCTATTAAAGTCATAGGCATTAGAAATAGAAATATTACCTGTATATTCACTTTTTTTAAATAAATTCCAGTCAAAATTAACTTCCATAAATTTCCCGTTTTCCATTTCTTCATAAGGACTTAATGGAGGCAATTGAAGTGGTTTATATTTTGTAGTCCTGTTATAAAAATATATTGAAGGATTAAAGATTGTCTCTTTTTCGTTTTGTTTTTTTATCATAGCAGTTGAAAGTTTAATACCAACTTCTGAAATATAATTTAATTTGTCATCGGAAGAGTTATTATAGTTAATTCCAGAAAAAGATATAAAGGGAGAAAGAGTAAAAAAGCCAATATTATTTTTATTTTCAAACATTATTTTTTCTACTGCTCTAAAATAGTTATCATTATTATAATAAAAATTTGTAAGGGAAAAATTATTTGAGAAAAAAATGGGTGTATTGGAAATTTGTTTATAAGGAGTAAAAATTTGAATTTCTGGTAATTTTTCAACACTTAAAATTTCTTCTCTGGCATTTTCTCTTATGTTGAAATTAAAAAAAGTATTGTTATAGTTATGAGTTATTGAAAAGTAGTTATATGTTTTTGATTTTGAATAATATTTTTCAGAAAAGAAATCATTAAAGAAATCATTATCATACATCCATCTCCAGTCAAAAATTATATCCCCACTGCCTTGTGGTTTTTCATAATTTTTTTGGAAGTTCCCTATTACCCCTGGCTGAACTTTATCTTCATCATACTTTTTCATTCCCAATGCCTGGAAATTAAAATTATTTTCTTCGGATTTTGCATTTATCCCAGTACCTATTCCCTTACTTCCAATATGAAAAAATTCTTTTAAGTCAATATCATTTTTTTCATTTTTCTGGAAAAAATCAACTTCTAAATTTCTTCCTATTCTTGTTTTATAACTAATTTTTGCCTGTGTTGATGGCTGTTTTTCTTTTATATGATATTTGAATTTTGGGAAATAAAATACATTATAATTTCCAGCAATAACTTTCATCTTTTCTATTTTAATGTAATCATTTTCAACATAAGTTATTCTATCAGCACCAAATCTGTAATGAGGGTGGTCTAAATCACATGTAGTTATATATCCATTTTCTATAATTAATGAGTTGCCTTTTTTTTCAAGATTTTTCCCTTTTCCATAAAAAGGTGGAGAAGAAAATGATGCACCTGTTAAAATCCAGTAATCCTTATCTAAATAATATTTTGCATTTTCTACATCAAATTCCCCCATTTCTGCCTTTACTTTCACATTTCCATTACAAGAAATTTCACCTGTTATTTTATTAAACTCTGCTTGCTGACAAAAAAGATGGACATCTTTATAAATTACTTCAACATTTCCAATTAAAGAAATACCAGACAATTCTCCATTTTCAGTGAAATTAACATTCATTTCATCTGCTGTATAATAAATTGTTTCAATTTCAGAAGAATATAAAAAAGAAGAGAAGAAACAAAGTAATATAATAAATTTAAATTTTGATACCATATTTTGTCCAGAAATTTTTCAGGTCATCCCAGGAAATAATTCCTGAAGTTGCCCCTACTGATGTTGTTATTTTTGCTCCTACGACATTTGCAAGAAGACCACATTTTTCAAAATTATAGTTATTCACAATTCCGGTAATAAATCCAGCAACATATCCATCTCCTGCGCCAGTTGTATCAACAACATCTACATTTAAAGCAGGGAAATAATGTCTTTCTTTTGAATTAACAATATAGGACCCCTTTTCTCCCATTTTTATACCAACATTCCTAACTCCTTTTGAAAGTAAAAAATCACCTATTTCTTCTACATTTTCCTTTCCTGCTATCACCTTTGCTTCTTCATAACTTGGCAGAAAATAATCTATATATTTTAATGTTCCTTCAATTAAAGAAAGATGCTCAACTTCTGCATTCCACACAGTATCAAGAACTGTTATAAGCCCCATTTCTTTTGCTTTTTTTAGTGTTTCCTCTGTTGGTCTGCCATCAAACTCTGGCATAACAAAAGTCCCTGCTATATGTAAAATATGAAAATTTTTCATATTATCAAAGTCAATATCTTCAATTCTCAATTTTGAATTTGCTCCAATTGAATGAAGAAAAGACCTCTCTCCATCAGGATAAACTAAAACAGATGTTCCTGAGGTATTTATTTCATCAGTAATTTTAATTCCGTCTGTATCTATACCCTCTTCCTTTAATTTGTTTATTAAAAACTTACCTAAATTATCATTTCCTACTTTACCAATAATTGCTACATTACAACCTAATTTTTTCAAATCAATCCCCGTATTTGCTGCACAACCGCCAATATGTAATTCTGCCCTATCTACAAGATTCAATTTACCCTTTTCAGGCATTTTTCTAACTGGTTTTACAAGAAAATCACCTACTATAATTCCAATACATAAGACCTTTTTTCCCATATTAACTCCTTTTTTAATACAATTTTTTGTCTCGCGAACTAATACAATTTTATGTATTTTCTTTGTTTCTGTCAATTTTAAATTGACATTAAAGGAAACAAAAATTATAATAAAGTTATTGGGGGATTAGCTCAATTGGGAGAGCACCAGGCTGGCAGTCTGGGGGTCAAGGGTTCAAATCCCTTATCCTCCACTTTCTCTTCTACAAGAAGGGTTTGAACCCTTGGGGGGCAAAAGGGTCAAACCGACTAAAGAGGCAAAGTATAGCAAAGCAGAGTTGGTGCGGCAGGAACTTTGACTTCTTTGTGTAAGCACAATCCCTTATCCTCCACTTTATCTTTTTGGAAGGTTATAGAATAGAAGTTAAATTCTTACTTTTCTTTTAAAATTCTAATAAGTATATCAGGTCTGTTTGTTAAAATTGCATCTGCCCCATTTTCAATAAGTTTTTTCATTTCATTTTCTGTATCAGCAAAAAACACATTAACAAATATCCCATAGGAATGTGCTTTATCAATTAATTCCTTTGTTACTTCATAAGATGGGGTAAAAAATTGTAAAATAGGGCATTTCAAACGATGGGTCTCTTCAATATATTCAACAGGGTTTGTCTGTGTTCTCATATTGCAAATACGAATTTCTTTACACATTTCTCTTGCTAATTGAATTTGACTTGCATGAATTGCAAGATAAGAATTATTTATTCTTTTTCTTTCTTTTAAGGTAATAATAACATTTCTTGTAATAACAGGATTTGGTAGAAGATGAAGATTTAATTCTATATTATCAGGTATGGAATCTAATGCCTCTTCAAAAGTAGGGATTGTAGTACCTTTAAATGCGGGACTGAACCAGGAACCTGCATCTAAATCTTTTACTTGTTCTATTGTTAACTCCTGTATTTTCCCTGTTCCATCTGTAGTTCTATCTACACTTTCATCATGAAGAATTACCAAAGTCCCATCTTTTGTAATTTTTACATCCATTTCAATACCATCCACACCAAGTTTTGCTGCCTCTTTGAAGGCAACAACTGTATTTTCTGGAAATTTTCCAGAAAAACCCCTATGTGCAATTACTTTTACTTTTTTCTTTGTATTTGACATAACTTTTCTCCTTTATTTTTCTAATTTTCAGAGTTTATTTTTTGTTTTAAAATTGCTGCACTTGTTTGTAATTTCTGTAATCTATTTGTTAGTTTTTTAATACTTTCAGAATATATATCTGTCCCTTTCTCCAAAAGAATTATATTTTTCCACATATAATATTGCTCAGTTAAGTCATATGTAGTATCTGCTGTAATTGATAAATATTTCCATACTGCCCCTGGAACAGTTTTATCAAGTTCAAGCAATCCATTTATTTGAGAAATCCCATCTTTTATTATCTCAAGTGTTTCTATAAATGAGCGGGGGTCTATTTCAGAAAGGTCCACAAAATCTTTAGTTTCTTTTGTTTCTTTTAAACTTTGTATTAAAGAGCAGGTATATTTATATTTTTCAATTAATTCATCTGGCTTATCAGGTAATTTTTTCGCAAGTTTATATATAGTTTCATATCTATTCTGTAATCCTTCAATACCTATGTCTATAAGTAAATCTCCAACCCTGTTTATACTTCTTTCATATTTTTCTGTTGCTTCTTTTTCAATTTCTTTGAATTGTTCAGTAAGTAATTGACTTGATTGAATAAGTTTTAATAATACTTCACGAGTGGAAGATATTTCTTTATTTACTTTATCTAACTCCTCTGCCCATTTTACACAATTCTTTTCCCATTTTTCCTCTTCTGAAATTGAAGAAGATGAATTTTGAGTTTTTGTATCTTGTTGACCCGATATTGAGATATTTTTAATTGGATTAACAATAGCATTGTTTTTTAATGTAATTAATAAATCAGGTGCCTTATAAGGATTGTTTTTATACTGAATAATATTATCTCTGATTTGTTGTAGTTTTTTTATTGCTTCATTCTGAGATTTTATTGCTTTTTCTTTTATTTCTTCTGCTTTATCTGGTGAAGTGGTAATTATTGTTTCTGCATATTGGAGGTCTTTATTAACAGAACTTATAGTTTCAAAACATTCATTTATCTGAGAAATTGCTTCCTTGGTGGTTATAGCATATGGGGCTGCTTCATTTGGCATAGGTATATTGGGAATTGGTGGTAAATTTGAAAGGTCAATTTCTCCTGTCATAGCACGGGCACTTCTTTCTGCAAGGTTTCTTGCATCTTCTAAATTACCATTTATAGCAGAATTTACTGCCTGTTCTGCAAGAACTACGCTTCCTGCTAATTGTTTTAGTACATCTGAAGTTCTATTAACATCAGTTTGAATTTTCATCCATTCTTCACCTTCTTCCTGACCAAAACTTGCGCCTCCTGACTGAATTAATATCATTGAACCTTTACCATTTGTAATTTGTAATGTTATTGCCCAAAACCCATTTACATTTTTAGGTTGGTCAAAATACATAGAAGAAGTGTTTAGTACATTAATAGTATAATTGTTTTGTTTAGCCCATCTTGCTAAACATACAAGTTTTGCAACTTCTCTCATTATATGAAATTCAGGAAATATTTTTGCATATTCATCATAATTCTTGGTTAGAAATTCTCCATACTTTTTAGCCGTCTCATTAAGAAAATTAGTTGTTTCTGGTGATTGGTTTTTAAATGTTCTCTTTAAAAAACCCACTATTTTAACTTCGGACTTCTCAAACACAATAATACTCCCATCCTTAGAAATTTTCATATCAACATATCCTGGAACTAATGTATGTCCACTTGTTGCCCCAATATCAAAAGGTAGTTCATAATTTTTCTCTTTTTCTTCCTTTTGTATAAACTCCATTTCAGTTAAATGTTCTGGGAATTTTTCCTTTACATCTGGAAAATTATTAATATTTTTTAACTTATAATCGGCTTTAAATAAAATTTCTCCTAATAGTGAACCTGCCTTTACATTTTTAAAGACAAGTTCTGATTGTGGTATAGGTAAATTATACAATTTTGAAATTAATTCCGGACCTAATACTAATCCATTTAACATTTTTTCTCCCATTTTTTCAGATATAAAGAAAGTAAATCTCTTGCCCATATAGTCAATAATTGTATCTACTGGTTGTCTACCTGACCTAATAGAAGAAATAATTTTTTGAAGTTCATTTTCTGGAGCATCCATTTTTCTGCACAGTTCTGATATACATAGAATAATCGCTTCTTTTCGGAATTCTTCTGGGAATAAGATTTTCTTATCAAGTTCATGATATTTATCATAGATATTAAGTGCTTTTGCCATATTTGAAAGTCGTTCCTCAGGGGTATTCCCAGAAGTAATTGCAATTAACCCATTTGCTGCTTCTGGAGCACCTGCTCCTTTTAATAATTTTGCTCCTAACTGAAATAGTTCGGATTCTGAAAGGTCAATTTCTCCAATAGATGCTCTGTATAATCTCTTGAACTCATCACCTGTCATTCCCACAGCAGATGCGATATTATTAAAGAAACGGCGATTATCTGTTTCTAATGTTGGGTCTTTTAAAAGAAGATTTACCAACTTTTGCATTTCTTGGTCTGTATAGGCAGGGTCTTTTTCCATCTTTTTCAAGTCCTGAGAAATCAATTGGTCAACTTTTTTAAGTATTTCATCTTCCTGTGGAGTTGGTTCAATTGAAACAGATGGATAAGGATTTTCCAGTAAATCTTTTAAAATATCTTCATATGGTATATCACCTGTTGCATAAGTTGGGTCATAACTACCTATAAAAGTAATTATATGTGTTTTTTGGTCAATTAAAGCATATTTAAGGGTATTTATGGCGGTAAGTTCATTTTTCATTGGGAAAAATAAATTATTTTTTGGAGAATTTTCAGCCAATGTTTGTGAAGGAACTACAACTGGTTTGATTTTCAAAACTAATTTAATATTATTCCGTAAGACAACAACAGGATATTCTGTATCCACATTTAAACTATGCATGATTTCAAAAACTTCTTTTACAGATGAAATTTGTCTATCTGCAAGTTCAATTATAATATCTCCATTATTTATTCCTGCAATTTCCGCTGGAGAATTTTTAAGTACCTGCTGAACTTTGGCACCTTTAATTTGTGAATTATCTGGTAAGTCCGTAATTATAATGCCAATCCATGGTTGTGTATTTTTCATTGATTGGATTCTTTCCTTAACTTCAGGACTTACCTGTCGAGCACTAAGGAGGTAGAAATTTTGACAATTATTACTCAATTTCATTTGAATTTTTGATATATTTTGAGAAAAAATTGGACTTATAAAAAAAATATCTATAAAAAAAACAAAATATAATAGTTTTTTCATCATATTACCTATTATTTCTAATTTTGATAAATTATTTAACATTTTCATTTGTAAAAATTTATCCTATTCATCTTTTTTTGTCAATTACTGAATCTTCATCAAAGAATTGTAAGATATAAAGGAATTGTAAAAAGAGAAAATATGTGAGTAAGAAATGTTGTTACAGCAGCATATTCTGAATCAGCATTATATGCTTCACTTAAAACAATGCTTGCAATTGCTGTTGGCATAATTGCGACGATTGAAAGTATAAGTTTTGTTTCATATGGAAATCCAAGTATGTTGAAAAGAAATATTGAAATAGAGGGAATAAAAAATAATCTCAAAAAAATTAGAATAGTATTTTTTAAATTAAATAATTCTTCCTTTTTTATATCTCCCATTCTGCATCCAGCAATAAATAAAGCAAGTGGAGATGTTATTTTTCCAAGAAGGTCAGTTGCAATTAAAATTGAAGATGAAAATGTTTTTAAATATTGATTTGAAATTGTAATTATACTTCTATCCCTTATAAAAATTAAAACAACAGAAATTAAAATTGCAATCATAGGAACACTCAATAAATTTTTAAAAGAGCCTTTCCTTATTTTATTTCCTGTTAAAGCAATAATTCCAAATGTCCAGACAGAAATTTCTGAACCAAAAGTTGAAAGTATTAATTTGGGTATCTTTTGTTCTCCTAAAAGCACAATAATAATAGTAATTGGTAAAAAAGAATAATTATTGATTGCACATTGAAATCTGAAAGTATTTTTTTCTTTTTCAGTTCCGAATTCTAAAAATTTTGAAACAAAAATACCTGTTAAATAACCAATAAACATAAGTATAAAAGTACCTAATGGTAATTGCCATCCACTGATAATGTCATTTGTAGTAAAATTATTTAGAAATGATGAGAAAATAAGAGATGGATAAAAAAAAGTAGTTATAGAAATTGACATCTCTTTTATTGTAGATAGAGATATATATTTTCTTTTTCTCGCAAAAAAGCCAAAAAGAATTATCAAAAAAACAGGTAGAATTTTAAGGAATATCATTTTTTTAAAATCTCTTTAATGAAATAAATAAATACAATTATTGAGTGAATTAAAGTATCGTAATAATTATATTTTTTTTAAATAATTTTTCAAATTTGTTCAATAATAAATACATAACTTATTTTGTATTTTTCTTTTCAAAGTTTATAATAAATTCAACAGGAAAATTAAATGAAAACATATAAAGTAGGAATTATTGGATTTGGATTTATAGGCAAAGTTCATGCTTATGGATATGAAAATTTAAAATATTATTACCCGAATTCTCCTTTTAGAGTTGAAATTGAAGGTATTTCAACATCAAGAGAAGAAACAGCAAAAAATGTTAAAGAAACCTATGGGTTTGAAACGACTTCTGATTATAGAAAACTTATTGAAAATAAAGAAATTGAAATAATTGATATTTCAAGTCCCAACATATATCATTTTGAGCAATTGATGTACGGGATAAAAAACAAAAAACATATTTATTGTGAAAAACCACTTGTTTGCACAATAGAAGAAACATTAGAACTTGAAAAAAAATTAAAAAATTTTGATAAAAACCATCAAGTAGTTTTTCATAATAGATTTTTCCCTTCAACTATAAAAACAAAACAATTTATAGAAAATGGGTCTATTGGGAACCCCACAATTTTTAGAATTGCCTATTACCATTCTGGAAGTGTTGATAAAAATAAACCAATTGGCTGGAAACAGGAAAAAGGAGCAGGTGTATTACTTGATATTGGCTCTCATGTTATTGATTTAATTTATTATTTTTTAGGTAATTTTAAAAATGTCTCTGGCAAAAGTAAAATTCTCTATCCTGAAAGAAAGACGAAAAATGGCAAAATTGTAAAAGTTGAGGTTGAAGACCATATTGTTATAAATGCTGAAATGGAAAATGGGGCAATTGGTATTATTGAAGCATCAAAAATAGCAACAGGAACAGAGGATGAGTTAAAATATGAAATATATGGAACAGAAGGAGCAATAAGATATAACTCAACTCAACCAAATTATCTGAACTTCTATAATAGAAAAGAAACAGAAAGTGGTTTTAAGAAAATACCAACTCTTGGAAATTATCCTGAAAGCAATTTTCCTGGACCTAAATTTACTACTGGCTGGATAAGAGGGCATATTCATTCTATATATTGTTTCATTAAATCAATTTATGAAAATAGCCCTGCAATTCCTTCATTTTTTGATGGTATTTACAATATGAAAATAATTGAGGATATAAAAAGTGGAGATGAAAATGCCTGATGAAATAGCAAAAAAAAAGAAGAGAGGTAAAATTTTGCAGAGTAAAAGTCATGATGTTTTTTTGAATTACCCTGCAAGAGATTGGGGTGAAGGGATACCTATTGGGAATGGATTTTTAGGTTCAATAATTTATGGAGACCCAAGTATGTTAAGTTTCACTTTAAATAGAAGTGATGTCTGGGATTATAGATATAAGGAATTTGACCCAGAAGGCAAATTAAAATTTAATCAGTTAAAAAATCTTTTAAAAAAGAGAAATGAGAAAGCATATAAAGATTTTGTAAAAGAGACAGAAGACCATAGTAGTAAATATCCATATCCTGCACCTCAAACATGTGGAAGGATGCAAATAAGTTTTAAATCAGATGCTGGAAGATATTGTCAACGATTAAGTCCTGAAATTGGGAAAACATTTATTGAATTTTCTTATAATAAGAAAAAAAGAGTTATTGAAGTATTTATTCCTCCTGAATTACCAATAATGTTTGTTAAAATAAAAGGTAAGAATTTAGAGCCATTTTCTATTTTTTTGAATCGTGATGGTTTATCAATAATACCTGAACTTATTAAATCAGAAATTCCTTCTGAAAAAATAAAAATAGAATATGCAGGAAATAAAGAATTATTCAAAATGATTGGTAAATTTCCTGATGGTTTATATTTTGAGGTTGGTATTAAAGAAAAAGAAGGTATTTTTTCATCAATAGATACAGGAAAAGGGAAAGTAGATATTCACCCTGATGGTAAAAATGAGATTACTATTGTTCTTGGAGTAGTATCTGGATATAAAAGAGAAAAACTTGATGAAGAAATTGCAAAGGTAATAAATAACTCATCAAAGAACTATACATTATTAAATACCAGACATTTACAGGAATGGGGAAAATTTTGGTCTCAGTCCTCAATTACTATTCCTGATAAATTGCTTGAACATATATGGTATATCAGTCAATATTTTTTGAATTCAACATTAAAATATGCAAATCAAGCACCTGGATTATATGGATTATGGACATATCATGATATTACTCCCTGGCGTGGGGACTATCATCTTGATAGAAATTTACAGGCGGTATTAGAACCACTTTTTTCATCAAATCATATAGAATTAGCAGATATTTATTATGATTTTTTTATTTCAGTACTACCTGAAATTCGTAAGCAAACAAAGAAATTTTATAGATGGGATGGAATATCTTTTCCAGGAAGTATTGGACCAAAAGGAGAAAATATGGGAGGATATTTTCCTGTATCACATTGGGAAGGTACCTCAGCTTGGATATCATTACTTTTCTGGTGGAAATATCGGTTCACTATGGATAATGACTTTTTAAAAGAGAAAGCATATCCATTTATGAAAGAATGTGGAATATTTTATGAAAAATATTTAGGAGAAAAAAGAGAAGATGGTAAATATCATCTATGGCCATCGTATCTTCCTGAAACAGGTGAGAATAGTATGAAAGCGTGGGGAACAGATTCTGCAATTGATATAGGATTATTGAGATTTTTATTTGGTGCTTTAATAAAGGCAGCAAAAATTCTGGGAAAGGATAAAGAAGATATAAAAAAATGGGAAGAAATATTATCCGGGCTACCTGATTATCCTACATGGGATGGAGCAATAGTAGATTATCAGGAATGGCCAGAGTTGTACGAGAAAGAAAGCATATTTACTGATGATTTGAGGATTGCCCCTATTTATCCAATAGGAGATATTACTCAGGATAGTCCTGATGAACTATTAGAACTGGGTAAAAGAACATTTTATAGTCTTGGAAAACATCATGCGAGAATCTGGTTATTAACTGAATCTGTGGTTGCATCCCGTCTTGGCATATCAGAATTGTCTTATGGGTATATAAAAAGATGGGCTCAACATATTACTCCACAGGGAATTGGAACTTATTCTACAGGAATATCTATTGGCTGGCGTGATACATCTCTAAATGATGGTATTCGTAAATTATATAAATTGGTGCCATGGAACTATTCAGTATTTGGTATAGAATTTCCATCTAATTTTATTTCTGCATTAAACGAAATGCTTTTACAAAGTTGTGGTGAAAAAATAAGAGTGTTTCCTGCTATTCCAAAGGAATGGAAAGAAGTGAAATTTGAGAATTTTAGAGCAGAGAGGGCATTTTTAATTAGTGCTTATATGAAGGATGGAGTTGTAAATAAGATAGTAGTAAAAAGTATTAAAGGAGAAGAACTTTTACTTGTGAACCCTGAACCCGCAAGGAAATTTTGTATAAAGAAAAATGGTAAAAAATTAGGAATAGGAGAGGGAAAAATTTTCAGATTAAAAACAACTCCTTCTTCCTGTTATGAATTCACAATAAAATGAATTTATAGCATTTTTTGCTATTAAATTTTTAAAAATATCCAGTGATATTAAGAATACTCTCAGGGTTTAGATTGTTTCATAGAGATAAAAAAAATCAATGGTTTCGTTTTTCCCTGATGCTCTCAACTATAAAGAATAATGCAAGTAGAACAATTATAGAGGCAATATTTCCAAGAAGAAGTTTTTTATTTAAATAAAAATCCTTTGCCTGAATTATTAAAGCAACAATTGTTGTTAAGAACATAAATATTGAAGGGTAAAAAAGAACTTTTGAGTTCTTTCCTCTTTCAGAAAGGTATAAAGCACATATAAGAAGAACAACTGCTGCAACGAGTTGATTTGAGGCACCAAATACAGGCCATATTTTCTGCCAACTGCCAAAAGCAAGATATCCAGCAATTATAATTATAAAAATAGTGGCAAAATATCTATTTTTAAAAATATTTATTTTAAATGTATCACCAAACAATTCCTCAGAAATATACCTTGTTATTCTTGTAGCAGTATCAAGAGTTGTTAAAACAAAACTATTTATTATAACAATTGCCAGCATAGTTCCAAATTTTGAACCAAAAATTGGGGATGTTACCTGTCCATATCCAAGTGCAAATGTTCCTATCCAGTTCCCCCCTTTCATAAGAGAGGGATAATTAAGTAAAGAATTTGGTTCATTCCAATAAAGACCCGCAGTAACACATATTAAAGCAAGAATTGATAAAACCCCTTCTACAAGCATAGCCCCATAACCAATATTTTTTGCATATTTTTCATTATTAATTTGTTTTGAGGTTGTTCCACTTGAAACAAGAGAATGAAAACCACTTATCGCACCACAGGCAATAATAACAAACATCATGGGCCAAAGTGGACCATTTGAAGAAGAATATGAAACAAAGTTTGGAGTGTGAATTTGTGGATGTGTAATTACCAGTCCTAAATAGCCAAAAAGCAAACCAAAAAATAAAAGGAAAGAAGAAAGATAATCTCTTGGTTGAAGTAATAAATTAACAGGTAATACACTTGCAATAAGAGAATAAAGAAGTAGAATTACAATCCACGCTTTTGTTGCATAGGCAGGACTTATAACAACAGGATACCTGCTTCCTAAAAAGAAAAGTAAGACATAAAGAATAAGTGAAATTAAAGTTGCATGAATTTGAGGGAGATTAAATTTATAAACAGCAACACCAAAAAATATTGCAATTATTAATAGAGAAAAAGTTGGTATAACAATTTTTGGTTCTTCAATAAATGTTGTAGCAGTAACAGCAGCAAAAACAGCCACAACAAGAATAAGAGTGAACCATAAAAAAATAGAAAAGAAAATTTTCCCTCTTTTGCTTATTACAGAAGAAGAAATATCTCCTATGGATTTTCCTTCATTTCTTATACTCACCATTAAAGAAGAAAAATCATGTACTCCACCTAATAAAATTGAGCCAAAAACAATCCATAAAAAAGTTGGACACCATCCCCAACAAACAGCAGCAATTACAGGTCCAAGAATAGGGCCAGCCCCTGCAATTGAACCGAAATGATGTCCAAAAAGAATAGACCAGTGTTTTACAGGAACATAATCAACTCCATCTTCTTTTTTATAGGCAGGTGTTTTTTCATCAGGATTTACTTCCCATAATTTTTCTAAATACCTGCCATAAAATACATAAGCAATGAGAAAAAGAAAAATCCCAATTCCTGCAACTAATAGAGAGTTCATTTCCCCCTTCTTCTTTTTGCTTGTTTTTTTATATTTTTTTAATTATTTTTATTTTAACTGACAGAAGAGTAAAAATCAAATTATGTTTTATTAAGTGCTGTTTCAATGTGCTTATTGTCTATTTTTACTTTTTCTACAAGTTTTTCATCCTTGAATATTTCTATCAGATGACTTACCATTTTACTTTATTTGGTTAAAAAATAAGTATAAATCTTGTGCATATAAAAAAATTTCTTGTTTCTATACTAATCTATCTTTTTAATTAGAATCTATTCAGACCTTTTTAGAAGTGCTTCCCATCTTTTGTCAATTTCTTGTTGTATTTTGTCAAGGAGTTCTTTATTTTCTGGTTTTAGAAGGTGAGAAAATCTTCTTTGCAGTTTAAACCACTCAATAACTGGTTTTTTCTCTTTTGGCTTATATGTCAATTTGTATTTTCCCTCAACAACTTCATAAAGTGGCCAGATACATGTGTCTGCTGCAAGACGAGAAATTTCTAATGTAAGTTTTGGGTCATGAGGCCAGCCAAGTCGGCAGGGAGAAAGGATATCTATAAAGGCAAAACCATCAAAAGTTGTCCCTTTTTCAACTTTATTTACAAGGTCATTCCATTTACCGGGTATTGATGTTGCAACATAAGGGATATTATGAGCAACCATTATTTCAGGTAAGTTTTTTTGCCATTGTAATTTACCGGGAATAACTTTACCAGAAGGAGAAGTGGATGTATGTGCCCCAAATGGAGTTGCAGAAGACCTCTGGAT
>DAOOVW010000007.1 GCA_035370465.1 bacterium
ATCCAGTTAATTTTCCATCTTCATTTTTAATTGTATTTATTACTTTAAGCAATTTTGCTTCTTCATCAACTTCATTAACAAGAAAAAAAGCATCTTTTTTATGCGGTATTGTTAAATTTACCCCTTTAAAATTAAAAAATTTAATTGCTTCAATTCCTTTTTTAAGAAAAGATGGTTTTATTTCAAATGGAATATAAACAAAATCAAGAGAAAGATATTGAAAAGCAGCATTGTGAAAAATAGGGGAAAGAGAATGAGACACTGGATTTCCAAAGACACCTGTAATTTTTGTAGTTCCTTTTATCATTTTTTCCTCTGCTTAATTTTAGCATATTATTGATAATAAAACCAAATTTTGTTATAATACAATACGAAAAGCGGGAGTAGCTCAGCGGTAGAGCATAACCTTGCCAAGGTTGGGGCCGCGGGTTCAAATCCCGTCTCCCGCTCTATCTCTAAATTTGTAAGGGAGTTGAACCTTTTGGGTTCAAACCGACAAAAGTAGCGAGGATTGGTAAGGCAGAGTTGGTGCGGCATCGTTTTCCAGATAGCACAACTGGGGTTATGGGAGATTTTTCTAAATCCACCCCATCCCTCCTTTTTTAAAGGAGGGAGTAATTTGGTGCGTTATCGTCTTTCAGATAGCACAACTGCTACCGACAAAAGTAGCAAAGATTAGAGGTTATGTTCTCTTTTATTTGAATAAGTTATATGATATAATTCTAACCTTTATAAACAGTAAAGATAAATTTTTATTTAAAAAAATGGGAAAGAATATTGTTAATTATTCAAGTGAAAAAAGATTTGCTAAAATTCAGTCATTAAAAGATAAAGAAGTATTTTTTATTGATTTAGATGGCACAGTTTATATAGGAAATAAAATTGTTGATGGAGCAGTAGATTTTGTAAATCAACTTTATGAAAATGGGAAATTATATTTTTTTATTTCTAATAATTCTTCTAAATCAAAAGAGGACTATGTAAAAAAAATAAGAAGATATGGTATAAATGTTAAAGAAAAGCAAATAATTCTTTCAACTGATGGGTTAATTGATTTTTTAAAAAGTAATGAAATTAAAAATGTTTTTACAATAGGAACAGAGTCATTTAAAAAAGAAATTAAAGATAATGAAATTAATCCGGAGTCAAAAAATCCTGAATTTGTAGTTTTAGGTTATGATACAGAACTTACATATAAAAAATTGGTCAAAGGAATATATTATGTAAATAATGGAGTTGAGTACATAGCCACTCATTGTGATATTGTTTGTCCTACAGAAAATGGGCCAGTTCCTGATGTAGGAACATTAATTGAAACATTTAAACTCACAACAAAAAAGGGCCCATTTAAGATATTTGGGAAACCAAATAAAGAAATGATAGAATTTAAGATAAAAGAATTAAAAGTTGATATAAATAAAGTTGTATTGATTGGAGACAGGTTATATACTGATGGAGTACTTGCAAAGAATATAGGAGTAACATATATTTTGCCACTTTCAGGTGAAACAAATAGAGAAATGCTTGAAAGTTCTAATGTATTACCAGATTTAATTGTAGAAAAATTAGGTGATTTAGTAAAATATGTTTAAAAAATATATTTTTAAAGAAGTAAAATGAAAAAATACTTTTAGTTTTACATTAACAAATTTATATTGACAGAATTTTTTAAAATGTTATAACTAATGAGGGAATACAATTTTCTAAATGTTGCTGCTGTGGCTCAGTGGTAGAGCACGTCCTTGGTAAGGACGGGGTCATGGGTTCAAATCCCATCAGCAGCTTAAAAACATAAGGAGGGAATAAAATGGCAAAGGAGAAATTTATAAGGAGCAAGACACATGTAAATGTAGGGACGATAGGGCATGTAGATCATGGGAAGACGACATTAACGAGTGCGATAACGAAGGTATTGGCGAAGGAGAACAAGGCAAAGGAGATGAAGTATGAGGAGATAGACAAGGCGCCTGAGGAGAAGGAGAGGGGATTAACGATAAACATATCGCATATAGAGTATGAGACAGAGACGAGGCATTATGCGCATATAGATTGTCCTGGGCATGCTGATTACATAAAGAACATGATAACAGGTGCGGCACAGATGGATGGGGCGATATTGGTAGTAAGTGCGCCAGATGGTCCTATGCCACAGACCAGGGAGCATATATTATTAGCCAGGCAGGTAGAGGTGCCGGCGGTGGTAGTATTTTTGAACAAGATGGATAGTGTAGAGGATGAGGAATTAGTTGAGTTAGTGGAGGTAGAGGTAAGGGAGTTATTAAGCAAGTATGGGTTTCCAGGTGAGGAGGTACCTGTAATAAAGGGGAGTGCATTGAAGGCATTGGAGTGTGGATGTGGTAAGAGGGAATGTGAGTGGTGTGGGAGGATATGGGATTTATTAGATGCAGTAGACAGGTACATACCGATGCCGGTGAGAGATATAGACAAGCCATTTTTGTTGGCAGTAGAGGATGTATTTAGTATAACAGGCAGGGGTACAGTAGCGACAGGAAGGATAGAGAGGGGTAAAGTAAGAGTAGGGGATAATGTAGAGATAGTAGGGTTAAAGCATGAGATAACTAAGACGGTAGTGACAGGGGTAGAGATGTTCAGGAAGGAATTAGAAGAAGGGGTAGCAGGAGACAATGTAGGTTTATTATTAAGAGGTATAGATAAGGATGCGATAGAGAGGGGTATGGTAGTGGCGGCGCCAGGGAGTATAACACCGCACACACATTTTAAGGCACAGGTATATGTATTGAAGAAAGAAGAAGGTGGCAGGCACACGCCATTTTTCCATGGATACAGGCCGCAGTTTTACATAAGGACGACAGATGTAACAGGGGAGATAAAGTTACCAGAGGGGGTTGAGATGGTAATGCCAGGAGATAATATAGAGATGGATATAAAGTTAATATATCCAGTAGCACTTGAAAAGGGGCAGAGATTTGCTATAAGAGAAGGTGGAAAAACAGTCGGTGCTGGTGCTGTTACTGAAATTATTGAATAGGGTGAATAAGAAATGAGAAATATAATAACTTTAGTTTGTTCAGAATGTGGAAATAAAAATTATTACACTACAAAGAAAAAACAAACAGGACAGAAGAAGAAAATTGAATTAAAAAAATTTTGTCCTAAATGTGGGAAGCATGTTCTCCATAAAGAGGGTAAATAAAATTTGACAAAAATATTTGATATTATTAAATTAAATGGTATAATAATATTTTTGTAAAATCTATTTACCTGAAAAATATTTTTTGAATTTATAAATGTTTGGTATTTTATTCGTGTTATTGACATATATATAAAAAGTGGTATAATAAATTATTTATAGGCCTGTAGCTCTAATTGGGAGAGCAACGGACTCCAAATCCGAGGGTTGGAGGTTCAAGTCCTCCCAGGCCTGAACAAGTAATTAAATGAAAAAGAAAATATCTGATTTTTTTAATGAAGTAAAGGCAGAGTTAAAAAAAGTTACCTGGCCTGAAAAAAAAATGTTAAAGAGAACAACAGTTATTATTGTTATTTTTATTTTCATAATGGCTCTTTATATTGGAATTATTGACCTGATATTTTCAAAAGTGATTATTTTATTTTTGAGGTAATTATGGGAAAATGGTATATTTTACATGTTAGAACAGGGCAGGAAGAGAAAATTAGAAAACTTCTTGAGAATCAACTTAATAAGAAAGAAAAACAAATTACACAAATAGTTATCCCAAAGGAAGAAATAGTTGAAAGAGGAAAAGAGGAGAAAAAAACAACAAGAAGATTCTGGCCTGGATATATGTTAATTGAAATAGCGCCTGAATTTGATAATGAAATTTTATGGCACAGAATAAGGACAACGACAGGAGTACTAAATTTTCTTGGTGCAGGTGATAAGCCAGTTCCTTTACAACCAGAAGAAGCAAAAAATGTTATAGGAGAAGTTGAAAAAAGAAAAAGCAAACCAACTCCGAAAGTTGAGTTTAAAGAAGGAGATAAAGTTGAAATAACAGAAGGTCCATTTATGAATTTTACAGCAATTGTTGAGGAGGTTTATCCTGATAAGGGACGACTTAAAGTAAGTGTCTCTGCTTTTGGAAGAAGTACTCCTCTTGAACTTAGTTTCTGGCAGGTTGAAAAAATATAGGAGTGAAAATGGTAGAAAAGAAAATCAAAGCAGTTGTTAAACTTCAAATACCAGCAGGAAAAGCAACTCCAGCACCACCTGTTGGACCGGCACTTGGTCAACATGGTGTAAATATTATGGAATTTTGTAAGGCATTTAATGATGTGACAAAAGGAAAAGAAGGAACAGTCCCTGTTGTTTTAACAATTTATGAAGATAAAACATTTAATTTTATAATAAAAACACCTCCAACTTCCGAATTAATAAAAAAATACGCAAATATTGTAAAGGGTTCAGCAATTCCTAATAGAGAAAAAATTGGCAAAATAACAAGAAAACAAATTGAGGAAATTGCAAAAATTAAATTACCCGACTTAAATACAAAAGATATAAAAGAAGCAATGAAAATTGTTGAGGGTTCTGCAAAAAGCATGGGTATTGAAATTATTGATTAGACAGGAGGAAAAATTGGGTAAAAGGTATTCTACTTTATTAGAAAAAGCAGAAAAAGATAAACTTTATACGATAGAAGAAGCAATAGATAAATTGAAAGAAATGCATTCTGTGAAATTTGATGAAACAGTTGAATTATCTATAAAATTAGGTATAGACCCGAAAAAATTGCAACAACCAATAAGAGGAAGTGTTGTTTTTCCATATGGGATAGGGAAGGAAGTAAAAATACTAGTTTTTGCAACAGGTGAATTAGCAGAAAAAGCAAAAAATGCAGGAGCAGATTATGTTGGTGGAAACGAACTTGTAGAAAAAATAAAAAGTGGCTGGTTGGACTTTGATGCAGTTGTTTCTACTCCTGATATGATGAAAGTTGTTTCACCCTTAGGTAAAATACTTGGTCCAAGAGGGTTAATGCCAAATCCAAAAACAGGAACTGTTACTAATAATGTAGAAGAAATAGTTAAGGAATTAAAAAAGGGAAGAATTGATTATAAAATGGATAAAGAGGGAAATATTCAAATTCCATGTGGGAAAATTTCTTTTGATAAAGAGAAATTGGTAGAAAATATTATTGAGGCAATTAAGAATGTGTTAAGCGTTAAACCATCTTCTGTTAAAGGAATATATATAAACAATATGTATTTATCTTTAACTATGTCCCCTTCTTTAAAACTTAATTCTACCAGGATATTACAAGAATTAAAAATTTCCTGAGAGAATGAATACTTTCGAGTTCCATGGGAAGTAAGGAGTGGAGAGTAGCAAGATAGAAAAACAAATAAAAAACAAGGAGGATACAGGGGTTAAGTTTTTTTCCTTACTTTTTACTTGTAACTTGCTGATTAAATAGAGAGAGCGAAGTAAATATTCATATAAGGGGTGTAAAATGAAAAAAATGAACAAGAATAAGAAAAAAGAAATTGTAAATTGGTTGACAGAAGAATTTAAAAATAGTAAAATATATCTTTTAGTTAACTTTTCAGGACTTTCTGTTTTAGAAATGCAGAATTTAAGACAACTTATAAAAGAAAATAATGGTGATATAAAAGTTATAAAATCAAGTTTAATTGAAAGAACATTTAAGAATTTAAGTAAAGATGAAGCAGTTAATTATTTGGGTGGTCCAATTTTTGTTGTATGGACAAAAGATGGGGATGAAATTGAAATAATAAAAAAACTTTATGCCTTCGGGAAAAGGGTTGGTAAAATAGCAGTAAAAGGTGGAGTAATAAATAATAAAATAAGTGATGCAGAATTTTTTGAAAAATTAAGTAAACTTCCTTCAATAAAAGAAATTCAAAGTGAACTTATATATGCAATAAAATTCCCTGTTATTAGAATTACCAATTTAATGAGAAGTCCTGTGGTAAGAATTGTAAATATATTAAACCAAATATCTCAAAAATAAATCAAAAAGGAGAAAGAAATGGCTGAGGAAAAAAATGTATTGGATGAGATTGTTGAGAAAGTTGAAAAACTTACAGCGATTGAGTTGTCGGAATTGGCAACAAAATTAGAAGAGAAGTTTGGAGTTAAAGGTATGGTGGGTCCTGTTGCAGTGTCATCTGTACCAGGTGTTGCAGGACAGGAAGAAAAGAAAGAAGAAAAGACAACTTTTGATGTAATTTTAAAGGGATTTGGAAGTAATAAGATACAGACAATAAAAGAAGTAAGGGCAATTACAAATTTGGGATTGAAAGAAGCAAAAGAATTGGTTGAATCAGCTCCAAAACCAATAAAAGAAAAAATTTCAAAAGAAGAAGCAGAAGAAATAAAGAAGAAATTGGAAACAGTGGGGGCAGAAGTAGAAATAAAATAAAAAAAACTTTATAGAGGGAGAAAATAAATATGGAAAGAAAAGGTAGTAGTTTTTCTTTTTTAGAAGAAAAAAATGAGTTTAATAACAAAGTGGTAGAAAATGTTGAAATACCAGACCTCCTTCTTGTTCAGAAAAAATCATATGAAGAATTTTTACAGCAAAATATTCTTCCTGGAAAAAGAGAAGTTAAAGGAATTGAAGAAGTTTTAAGAAAAATTTTCCCTATTGAAAGTAAAAATGGGAATTTAATACTTGAATATGTTAATTATACTATTGAGTTGCCTGTTTATTCAGTTGAGGAATGTATTGAAAATGGACTGACTTATGATGGAAAATTTAAAATAAAAGTTCGTCTTGCTATAAAAAATCATGAGACAGGGAAAATTATTTCGGTTAAAGAACAGGAAGTATATATTGGAAGTATTCCATTGATGACTGAAAGTGGTAGTTTTATTATAAATGGAATTGAAAGAGTAGTTGTAAATCAACTTTTAAGGTGCCCTGGTGTTTATTTTAAAGAAGAAGAAATAAATGGCCAAAAAACATTATATTCTGCCAAGGTATATCCTTTACGCGGCTTATGGATAGAGTTCCACATTGATAGCCATAATTGTCTTATCCTTTTTCTTGGGAGGAAAAAAGTTATCGGGACAATGTTTCTCAAAGCATTGGGTTTAACAAATGAAGATATTGTTAAGGAGTTTTATGGTTCAGAGGAGAAAATGCCTGAAAATTCAATTCTAAGACAGACATTACTGAGAGATACAACAAAGACCAGAGAAGATGCCTTAAAAGAAATTTATAAAGAACTAAGACCTGGTTATCCTCCAATCATTAAAGAAGCGGAAAGTTTTTTTAATTCTCTCTTTTTTTCAGATGAATTATATAGTTTGTCAGAAGCAGGAAGGGCACAGATAAATAGAAAATTAAACCTTAATCTTACACAACAGCATTTAACAAAAGAAGATATAATTGGGATAATAAAGTATCTTTTAAATCTTACTGAAAAAGGTGAGGGGACAACTGATGATATTGACCATTTAGGAAACAAAAGAGTAAGAACAACAGGTGAAATAGTAAAGGAACATCTTTATGAAGGTTTTTTAAGAATGCGAAGGTATTGTGAAGAGAAGATGAAAATTATTCCTCCCGAAGAAGTTGATAAGAAAGTTACTCCACAGGACTTTATAAATGGTAAAGTTTTAATGACTGTTTTAAATGATTTTTTTGCAAGAAACCAACTTTCGCAATTTCTTGAGAAAATAAATCCACTCTCAGAAATAACTCATAAAAGAAGAGTTACAGCAGTGGGAGAAGGTGGAATAAAAGAAAGAAAAAGGGCTGGTTTTGAAGTGAGAGATGTACATTATACACATTTTGGGAAAATATGCCCTATTGAAACACCAGAAGGAGCAAATATAGGACTAATTGGTTCTTTAACGGTTCATTCAAGAATAGGGGAACTTGGATTTATAGTAACTCCATATTTTAAAATTGAAAATGGGAAAGTTACAGATAAAATTGAATATTTAAATGCAAATGATGAAGAGAATTTTAAAATTGCTCCTCCTGATGTTGAGGTGGACCCAAAAACAAAGGAAATAAAAGAAGAAGTAGTAAAAGTTAGAGTAAAAGATGGTTTATTTGAAGTTGTCCCAAAAAATGAGGTTGATTATATAGGGGTTTCTCCTATTCAAATAGTTGGTGTTACTGCATCTCTTATACCATTCCTTGAACATGATGATTCAAACAGAGCACTTATGGGTTCAAATATGCAAAGACAAGGAGTTCCACTTATTAAAAGTGAAGTTCCTCTTGTAAAAACAGGGATGGAAAGATTTGTTATAAGAGATAGCGGGTCTGTTGTAAAAGTAAGAAGTGATGGAATTGTTAAATATGTTAGTGCAGAAAAAATTGTTATTGAGAAACAGGAAAAAGGTATTTTCCCATGGGAAAAAGAAGATATTTATTATTTGAAGAAATTTACGAGAACCAATCAGGATACATGTTTTCATCAAAGACCTGTTGTTGATATTGGGGACAGAGTTAAGAAAGGACAAATTATTTCAGATGGTCTAGCAACTTCAAAAGAAGGAGAGCTTGCATTAGGAAAAAATTTATTAGTTGCTTTTATGCCCTGGCATGGATATAACTATGAAGATGCAATTATTTTAAGTGAGAGAATGGTTAAAGAAGATGTTTTTACTTCTATTCACATAAGGGAATTTCCAGTTGAAGCAAGAGAAACAGAATTAGGTCCTGAAGAAATAACTGCTGACCTACCAAATGTTCCAGAATCCCGGCTAAAAAACCTTGATAAAAATGGAATAATAAGAGTTGGAGCCGAAGTTGAAGCAGATGATATTCTTGTTGGGAAAATTACTCCAAGAGGTGAATCTGAATTAACTCCTGAAGAAAAACTTTTAAGGGTAATATTTGGTGAAAAAGCGAAGGATGTTCAGAATACATCTTTAAAAGTTCCACCAGGAATTAAAGGAGTTGTTGTTAATGTTAGGAAATATGAAAGAAGAGAAAATATAAAAGAAGAAGATATAAAAAAGGAACTTAATAAAGTAAATAAGGAATATAAAGAAAAGGAAAAAATAATAAAAGAGATTATAAAAGAGCAAATAGAAAAAACTCTTAAATTACATAATATAAAGGCAAAAGTTACAACAACAAAAGAGACATGGAATAAAATAGTTGAAAAAATACAGGATGAAAAAGTAAAAGAGAAATTACAGAAATTAATAGATATAGAAAACGAAGAAATTAAAAAATTAAAGAAGGAACTAAGAGATAAAGAAAATAAAATAAAAAAAGGTCCTGAACTTGAAATGGATGTTATATATAAAATTGTTGTTGAAATTGCAGTTAAAAAGAAAGTATCTGTTGGTGATAAAATGAGTGGTAGACATGGAAATAAAGGAGTTATATCAAAAATTTTGCCAGAAGAAGATATGCCTTTTATAGAAGATGGAACACCCGTTGATATTATATTAAATCCCTTAGGTGTTCCATCAAGAATGAATATTGGGCAGATTCTTGAAACACATTTAGGCATTGCATTAAAAACGCTTGGATATAGTTATGAAACACCAATATTTAAAAGTATAAAAGAATTGGAAATTAAAGAACTACTTAAAAAAGGTGGACTATCAGAAAATGGGAAAATGACTTTATATGATGGCCAGACAGGAGAAAAGTTTTCTCAGCCAATTACTGTTGGTTATATTTATATGATGAAATTGATTCACTTAGCAGATGAAAAAATTCATGCAAGAGCAACTGGTTCATATTCACTTATAACTCAACAACCATTGGGAGGGAGAAGCCAATTTGGAGGACAGCGTTTAGGAGAAATGGAGGTCTGGGCACTTGAGGGATATGGAGCAGCACATACGCTTAAAGAAATGCTTACTGTAAAAAGTGATGATACTGAAGGAAGAAAACAAATATACGAGAGTATTGCAAAAGGTATTGATTTCAAATCAAATAATACTCCTGAATCGTTTAATGTATTAAAAAGAGAATTACAGGGACTTGGATTTGATTTGAGAGTTGAAAAAAGAAATATTGGGGGTAAATCAAAGGAAATTGTAACAATAAAAGTTGCTTCTCCAACTGTAATGCGTTCATGGTCTCATGGTGAAGTTAAAAAAGCAGAAACACTTAATTACAGAACATTGAGGCCTGAAAGAGAAGGGTTATTCTGTGAGAGAATATTTGGTCCAACAAAGGATTATGAATGTGCATGTGGTAAATATAAAAAATTAAGATACAAGGGAATAATATGCGATAGATGTGGTGTTGAAGTAACAACAAAAAGAGTAAGAAGAGAAAGAATGGGACATATTGAGCTTGCCACTCCTGTATCTTATGTATGGCTTTTTAAAAGTTCATCTAATTGGATGGGAATGTTACTTGACCTATCTCAAAGTGAACTTGAAATGGTTTTTTATTATGCGAGATATATAGTTATAGACCCTGGTAAAACAAACCTGACTAAAAAACAATTATTAACAGAATCAGAATATTATGAAATGACTGAAAAACATGGAAATGCATTTCGTGCAGAAATTGGTGCAGAGGCAATTTTTCACCTTTTGAAAGAAATAGACCTTATATCTCTTGAAGAACAGATAAAGCAGTCATTGAGTAAAATGAAAAAAAACGAGCGTGAAACAAAAAGAAAACTTATTAAAAAATTAAGGATGATCCAGGGACTTTTAAAGACGAATACTAAACCAGAATATCTTGTTACAAATATTATACCTGTTATACCTCCTGATTTAAGGCCATTACTTCCACTTGATGGAGGGAAATTTGTTGCTTCTGACCTGAATGACCTTTACCAAAGAGTTATAAACAGAAATAATCGTCTAAAGAAACTTATAAAATTGCAGGCACCGGATATTATCATAAGAAATGAGAAAAGGATGCTTCAAGAATCAGTGGATGCTTTAATGGATAATGGGAAACATGGAAATACTATTCTTGGAAAAGGGAGAAGACCTTTAAAATCACTTGCAGATGCATTAAGAGGTAAGCAAGGTAGATTCAGACAGAACCTTTTGGGCAAGAGAGTTGATTATTCAGGAAGAGCGGTTATTGCTGTTGGTTCTGAATTAAAATTAAATGAGTGTGGTGTTCCAAAAGAAATGGCTCTTGAACTTTTTAGTCCATTTGTTTTAAGAGAATTGAGGAAAAAAGAATATTTCCACACACTTGGTAGTGCAAAAAGAGCAATAAGAGAGAATAAAGAGGAGGTCTGGGAAATACTTGAAAGGGTTAGTAAACATCATCCAGTTCTTCTTAATAGACAACCAACTTTGCACCGACTGAGTATCCAGGCATTTGAACCACGGCTTATAGAGGGTAATGTACTTAAACTCCATCCTCTTGTTTGTTCAGCATTTAATGCTGATTTTGATGGAGATACAATGAGTATTCATATTCCACTATTGCCAGAAACAATATTAGAAGCAGAACTTTTAATGAAGGCAACAACTCATATACTTTCTCCAGCCAGTGGTAAACCAATTGTTTCTCCATCAAGAGATATTGGTATGGGTTGTTTCTATCTTACTTTTATTAGTGATGAAGAAGAATATCCTGAAGATGAGAGAAAATATATTTCAAGTTTTGAAGAAGCAAAATTTCTTTACCATAATGGGTTTGTTGAATTGCACAGACCTATTAGAGTGAGAGATGAAATAGGAGAAATTATTACAACAACTGTCGGAAGAATTCTTTTTAATGAAATTCTTCCGTTTGAATTGCCTTTTAAAAATGAGGAATTTGAAGTAAAGAAGTTAGAATCTCTTATAAAAGAAATATTTAATAAATTTGGCTATGAAAAAACAGTAGAAGTTCTTGATGGACTTAAAGAAATTGGATTTTTATATTCAACAATTGGAGGAATTACAATAGGTATAGATGACCTTAAGATACCCGAAAAGAAAAAAGATATTATTGAAAGAGCAACAAAAGAAGCAGAAAAAGTTGAAAGAAATTATAAAAAAGGAATTATAACAGAGGATGAAAGATATAATAGAATTGTGGATATATGGACCTCTACCACAAATGAAGTTTGCGATTATTTAATGGATACAATTGAAAAAGATAGAAGTATAAAGCCATTTAGAATCAATCCAATATATTTGATGGTAACATCAGGTGCAAGAGGTAATAAGAATCAGGTAAATCAGTTGATGGGAATGAGAGGACTGATGATAAGACCTACTAAAAAAGTTACAGGAGGTATTGGAGAAATTGTTGAAACCCCTGTTATATCAAATTTTAGAGAAGGTTTGGACCTTCTTGAATATTTTACATCAATACATGGAGGTAGAAAAGGGCTTGTTGACACTGCTTTGAAGACATCTGATGCTGGATATTTGAGTAGAAGGTTAGTTGATGTTGCTCATTCTGTTATAGTCACAGAAGAAGATTGTGGAACGCTTGAAGGTATCCTTATAGGTCCTCTTGTTGAAGAAGATGAAGTAATAATACCATTAGAAGAAAGGATAATTGGTAGAGTTGCAGTAGATAATGTTGTTGATATTGTTACTGATGAGGAAATTGTAAGAGCAGGTGAAGTTATTGATGAAGAAAAGGCAAAACGTCTTGTTGAGGCAGGAATACAGAGAATAAGAATAAGGTCAGTTCTCACTTGTAAAGCAGAAAAAGGTGTTTGTGCTAAATGTTATGGCTGGGATTTGTCAAGAGGAATAGTTGTTAATATAGGAGAGGCAGTAGGAGTTGTTGCAGCGCAATCAATTGGAGAGCCAGGGACACAACTTACATTAAGGACATTCCATACTGGGGGGACTGCTTCAAGAGGAATTGGTTCTTCTCAATTCACTGTTAAAAAAGATGGAATATTGAAATATGAAGATAATTTAAAAACAGTTATGAATAAAGAAGGTAAAATGGTAGTTGTTCATAGAGAAGGGAATGTAAAAATTGTTGATGAAAGAGGCAGAGAATTTGAAAAATATACATTAAGAGTTGGTTCTATTATTGAATTGAAAGATGGAAGTAAAGTTAAAGAAGGACAACTTATAGCAAGTTGGAATCCATATTCAACACCTATAATTACTGATAAGGAAGGATTTATAAAATATGAAGACATAGAAATTGGAAAAACAGCAAATAAAGAAATGATTATAATACCTCACAAAGAAGATAAAGACCCGAGAATAATTTTGAGAGATAAAAAAAATAATATTATTGATGGGTATCATATTCCAGAAGGAGCAAGAATTGTTGTAAAAGAAGGTGAAAAAGTAGAGCCAGGTGATATTATTGCTGAGAAAGTTCATACTACTGCAAGGGCACAGGATATTACTGCTGGACTTCCGAGGGTCTCTGAACTATTTGAAGCAAGAGTTCCCAGGAATCCTGCTGTATTGAGTGAAATAGATGGTGAGGTTGAAATAATGCCTTCTGAAAAAGGAACAAGAAAAATAAAGGTAAAAAATGAGGAGACACAAACAGAGAAAATCTATATAATTCCTTATGGAAAACATCTTCTTGTTGGAAATGGTGATTATGTTATTGCTGGAAGAAAGTTAACTGATGGACCTGTGGTGCTACAGGATATTTTAAAAATACAGGGAGAGAAAAAAGTCCAGGAGTATCTACTAAACGAAATTCAAAAGGTCTATAGAGTAGAAGGTGTTACAATAAGTGATAAACATATAGAAATAATTGTCAGACAGATGCTTTCAAAAGTAAAAGTTGAAGATGCAGGGGATACCTATCTTCTTGAAGGAGAAGAAATCAGTAGAGTTGAAATACAAAAAATAAATGAATCATTACCAAAAGGGAAAAACCCAGCAACATATAAATCATTGGTTTTAGGAATTACAAGAGTTGCATTAAGTAGTTCCAGTTTTATTTCTGCTTCTTCATTTCAAGAAACAATGAAAGTTCTGACAAATTCAGCAATTCTTGGAGCAGAAGATTATTTAGAAGGTTTAAAAGAAAATGTAATTTTAGGAAGATTAATTCCAGCGGGAACAGGTAAATTCACAAAAGAAATTACAGAAGAGAAAGCTGAATTTATTGAAACACAAAAGTAAAAAGGGAGGAAATGATGCCAACAGTTAACCAATTGATAAGAAAAAAAAGAAGATTAAGAAGGAAAAAAAGTAAATCAACTGCTTTACAAAGTAATCCTTTTAAGAAAGGTGTATGTCTTTATGTTAAGACAATGACACCAAAGAAACCAAATTCTGCACTCAGAAAAATAGCAAAAGTTCGTCTTTCAAATGGTAAAGAAGTAATTGCTTATGTTCCTGGTATTGGGCATAATTTACAGGAACACTCAATAGTTCTTGTAAGAGGCGGAAGAGTTAGGGATTTACCAGGTGTTAAATATCATATAGTGAGGGGGACATTTGATGCGGGGGGAGTTGAGGGAAGAAAAAAGGCAAGGTCAAAATATGGTGCAAAAAAACCAAAAGAAGAAGAGAAAAAACAGGAGGGTTAAATGCCAAGAAGGAAAAGAGTAATAAAGAAAAGAATTGATGAAGACCCAAGATACAATGATTATGAAATTGAAAAATTTATAAATAAACTTATGTGGGATGGGAAAAAAGATTTAGCATATAGAATTTTTTACGATATGATGGACCAAATAAAAGAAAAAATGAATCAGGACCCTTTACCTGTTTTTAAAAAGGCACTAAATAATGTGAAACCGAAATTGGAAGTAAGACCGAGAAGAATTGGAGGAGCAACTTATCAAATTCCTATTGAAGTTTCTCCTCATAGAGGTTTATCTTTAGCAATAAGATGGATAGTTGAAACCGCAAGAAGTAAAAAAGGAAAATCAATAGTTGATAGACTTGTTGAAGAAATATTAGAGGCGTATAAAGGAGAGGGGGCAAGTATAAAGAAAAGAGACGAAACACACAAAATGGCTGAAGCAAACAGAGCTTTTGCTCATTATAGATGGTAGAAATTTCACATTTTACCTTTTAGAGGTCAATTTTTTATGGATAAAATAAGAAATATAGGAATTATTGCTCATATTGATGCTGGGAAAACCACAACGACTGAAAGGTTCCTTTATTATACAGGAAAAACACACAAAATAGGAGAAGTTGATGAAGGTACTGCTGTCATGGACTGGATGGAACAGGAAAAGGAAAGAGGAATAACAATAAGTGCTGCTGCAACAACATGTTTATGGAAAGGATATAAAATTAATATTATTGATACTCCAGGACATGTGGATTTTACAGCAGAAGTTGAGAGGTCATTAAGAGTTCTTGATGGAGCAATAGGTGTTTTTTGTGGTGTTGCAGGGGTTCAGTCACAATCAGAGACAGTATGGAGACAGAGTGAAAAATATAATGTCCCTAAATTAGTTTTTGTAAATAAATTAGATAGAGTGGGAGCAGATTTTTTTAGAGTTATTGATGAAATAAAAATTAAATTGAATACAAGCCCATTAATTATGAATATACCTATATATGATGACAATGAAGAATTTATTGGTCTTATTGATATTATTGAGGAAAAGGAAGTTATATATAATGAGACATATGAAACAGAGGCAGAAGTAAAAGATATTGAGGAAAAAAATAGAGAAAAATTTTTATATTATAAAAAGAATTTAATTGAAAAAGTAGCAGAGGTAGATGATTATTTGATGGGAAAATATGTTGAAGAGGAAGAAATAAAAAAAAGTGAGATAAAACGAGCAATAAGGAAAGGGACAATTAAAAATTTATTTTGCCCTGTATTTTGTGGGTCTGCACTAAAAAATAAAGGGACATTATTTTTACTTGATGGAATTGTTAATTATCTACCTTCACCTGTTGACAGAGGTAAAATAGAAGGGTTTTCTACTGATAAGAAAAAAAAGATTGAAAGGCATCCAAATGAAAATCAACCATTTTCAGGTCTCATTTTTAAGGTATATAATGATATTCATTTGGGCAGGGTTTTATATACAAGAATTTATTCAGGCAAAATCAAAAAAGGGGAAAAAGTATATAATAGTTCCAGAAATGTAAAGGAAAAACTTATGAGAATTTTAGAAGTCCATACAAATAAATATTATGAAAAAGAACAGGGAAAAGCAGGTGAAATTGTTGCTTTACTGGGACCAAAGAAAACATATACTGGGGATACTATTTGTGATGAATTAAGTCCTATAATTTTTGAGAGTGTTGAGTTTCCTGAACCGGTTATTTATTTAGCAGTTGAACCCAAAACAATGAGTCAACACGAGGATGTTTATAATGCACTTTTAAAAATTGCAGATGAAGACCCTACAATAAAAATCAGAACTGATGCTGAAACAGGGCAGATGATAATTATGGGAATGGGTGAATTACATCTTGATGTTGTTATTGGAAGGTTAAAAAGAGAAGATAAACTTGAAGTAAAGGTAGGCAGACCCCATGTTGCCTATAGAGAAACAATTACAGTTCCGTCAATTGGGGAAGGGAAATTTATAAAGCAAAGTGGGACAAAAGGAATATATGGGCATGTAGTATTAAAATTAGAGCCATTAGAAAGAGGCAAAAGATTTATTTTTGAATCAAAAGTGGATAGTGAAAAAATTCCTGATGAATTTATACCTGCTATTGAGGAAGGAATAAAAGAAGGTATGGAAGTTGGGACATTGGGGGGTTTTCCTGTAATTGATATTAAAGCAGTTGTTATTGATGGTTCTTTTCATCCAACGGATTCAGATGAAGTTGCTTATAAAATTGCTTCAACGATTGCTTTTAAAGACGCATATAGAAAAGGATATCCTATTCTTTTAGAGCCAATAATGAAAGTTGAAATTACTGTTCCAGAAGAATTTTTAGGAGAGATTTTAGATGATTTAAATTTTAGAAAAGGGAAAATAGAAAGTATTGAAACACTTAAAGATTTAAAAATTATAGTAGCAAGAATACCGCTCAGGAAAATTTTTGGTTATACAACTACTCTTCGTTCCTTGACACAGGGAAAAGGAAGTTGTATAATAGAACCATTATGTTATGAAAGTGTTAATGAAGAAATTCTTACAAAATAATAAAGAATTTCAGTAAGAACCTAAATAGAAAATTTTTACCGAAATGGAGGGAATAAAATGGCAAAGGAGAAATTTATAAGGAGCAAGACACATGTAAATGTAGGGACGATAGGGCATGTAGATCATGGGAAGACGACATTAACGAGTGCGATAACGAAGGTATTGGCGAAGGAGAACAAGGCAAAGGAGATGAAGTATGAGGAGATAGACAAGGCGCCTGAGGAGAAGGAGAGGGGATTAACGATAAACATATCGCATATAGAGTATGAGACAGAGACGAGGCATTATGCGCATATAGATTGTCCTGGGCATGCTGATTACATAAAGAACATGATAACAGGTGCGGCACAGATGGATGGGGCGATATTGGTAGTAAGTGCGCCAGATGGTCCTATGCCACAGACCAGGGAGCATATATTATTAGCCAGGCAGGTAGAGGTGCCGGCGGTGGTAGTATTTTTGAACAAGATGGATAGTGTAGAGGATGAGGAATTAGTTGAGTTAGTGGAGGTAGAGGTAAGGGAGTTATTAAGCAAGTATGGGTTTCCAGGTGAGGAGGTACCTGTAATAAAGGGGAGTGCATTGAAGGCATTGGAGTGTGGATGTGGTAAGAGGGAATGTGAGTGGTGTGGGAGGATATGGGATTTATTAGATGCAGTAGACAGGTACATACCGATGCCGGTGAGAGATATAGACAAGCCATTTTTGTTGGCAGTAGAGGATGTATTTAGTATAACAGGCAGGGGTACAGTAGCGACAGGAAGGATAGAGAGGGGTAAAGTAAGAGTAGGGGATAATGTAGAGATAGTAGGGTTAAAGCATGAGATAACTAAGACGGTAGTGACAGGGGTAGAGATGTTCAGGAAGGAATTAGAAGAAGGGGTAGCAGGAGACAATGTAGGTTTATTATTAAGAGGTATAGATAAGGATGCGATAGAGAGGGGTATGGTAGTGGCGGCGCCAGGGAGTATAACACCGCACACACATTTTAAGGCACAGGTATATGTATTGAAGAAAGAAGAAGGTGGCAGGCACACGCCATTTTTCCATGGATACAGGCCGCAGTTTTACATAAGGACGACAGATGTAACAGGGGAGATAAAGTTACCAGAGGGGGTTGAGATGGTAATGCCAGGAGATAATATAGAGATGGATATAAAGTTAATATATCCAGTAGCACTTGAAAAGGGGCAGAGATTTGCTATAAGAGAAGGTGGAAAAACAGTCGGTGCTGGTGCTGTTACTGAAATTATTGAATAAGTATTGACAGAAGAGAATAAAATAAGTAAAATAAAAAACTTGACCTGAAAAGAGAAAAATATGGAAGAAAAAAGAATTAAAATTACATTAAAGGGTTTTGACCATAGATTGTTAGATAAATCAATAAAAGAGATTATTGAACTTGCTAAGAAAACAGGAGTAAGAATTTCAGGACCTGTTCCTTTACCAACAAAAAGGGAAGTTTATACTGTTTTAAGGTCACCTCATGTAAATAAAAAAAGCAGAGAACAGTTTGAAATGAAAATTCATAAAAGATTGATAGAAATAATTGAGCCAACTGGAAGAACAATAGATGCTTTAACTAAATTAAGTCTACCAGAGGGTATTGATATTAAAATGGATTTGAGTTAAAGGATATAATAATGAGAATAGGTTTAATTGGAAAGAAATTGGGGATGAGCAGGATTTTTAATGAAAATGGGGATGTTATTCCAGTGACGATTATTGAAGTTAAAGATAATTATGTAATTGGTATAAAAAAAGAAAGCGAGAAAGATAATTACTCAGCAATTCAAATTGGTTGCCAGGAAGTTGAAGATAAAAAACTTAGAAAGTCAGAATTAGGTAAGTTAAAGAAAAATAATTTACCATCATTAAAAGTTATAAAAGAACTGAGAATGAAAAATGATGATGAAGTTAATGACTTTAAAATAGGGCAAAAATTAAATGTTGAAATTTTTAAAAAAGGTGATTTAGTGGATATTACTGGTAAAACAATAGGAAAGGGGTTTCAAGGAGTTGTAAAGAGACATGGATTTAAAGGAGGTCCCGCTACACACGGTTCTATGTCTCATAGAAAACCTGGTTCAATTGGTGGTACAACTCCGGCAAGGGTCCTAAAAGGACAAAAAATGGCAGGACACATGGGAAATGAGAAACAAACTATTCAAAATTTAGAAGTTGTTCAAATAATGCATGATAAAAATTTAATTTTAATAAAAGGGGCTGTTCCTGGTCCTAAAAATAGATATTTATTAGTTAGAAAGGCAATAAAAGGTCTTAGCAAATGAGAAAAATCCCTATTTATGATATTAATGGTGAAATTGTTGGTGAGGAAGAAATTGAAATAGAAAATGAAAAGATAAATAAAGATGTTCTCTATTATTATGTTAATGCATATCTTACGAATCAGCGAAAGGGAACATCTTCAACTAAAACAAGGGGAGATGTTTCTGGTGGAGGCAAGAAACCATGGAGGCAGAAAGGAACTGGACGGGCGAGAGTTGGTTCAATTAGAAATCCCATATGGAAGGGCGGAGGAGTTGTTTTTGGCCCAAAGACAAAAGAATATAAAGTTAGATTACCTAAAAAAATAAAAAGAATGGCACTTATTGAAGCAATAAAAGATAAAATTATTGAAGATAGATTTTTACTTATAGAAATGAGTAATTTAAATGAAATAAAGACAAAAAATGTCTATAATTTTTTGAAGAAAATAGGTAGTAATAAGGAAAAAATTCTTTTCATTCTTAATAAAGGAGATGTAAATAAGGAAGTTATAATAAAATCAATTAGAAATATAGATACTATTGAATATGATTATTCGGACAAAATAAATGCATATGAAATTTTAAAAGTTGATAAAGTTTTTTTAGACGATAAGAATATTTTTGGAGTAATAAAGAAAACATTGGAGAAAGAAAATGGCAGTTGAAGCGTATAAAATTATAAAAATTCCTCTTATATCAGAGAGAGCAACTGATTTACAGGCAGAAAATAAGTATGTTTTTATAGTTGATAAAAAAGCAAATAAGAATCAAATAAAAGAAGCAATAGAAACAATATATAAGGTTCATGTTAAAAAAATAAATGTGATAAATGTTCCTAAAAAGAAAAAGAAATATAGGATGAATATTGAAGGATTCAGGTCTGGATATAAAAAAGCAATTATTAAGTTAAAAGAAGGAGAAAAAATTGCCATTACGTAAATTAAAACCGGTTACACCTGGACAGAGACATGCAATTTTAGATGATTTTTCTGATATAACAAAAAAGTATCCGGAAAAATCACTTGTTATTGGAAAAAGGAAAAAAGGTGGAAGAAATAATACTGGCAGAATTACAGTAAGACATAGAGGTGGTGGACATAAAAAGTTATATAGAATTATTGATTTTAAAGGTAGAAAAAATATGGAAGGGAAAGTTGTAAGTATTGAATATGACCCGAATAGAAGTAGCAGAATTGCTTTAGTTCACTATACTGATGGGATAAAAAGTTATCTGATTGCTCCTTATGGTCTTAAAGTTGGAGATATAATTAATTGTGGGGAAAATGCAGAAATTAAAACAGGTAATAGATTACCTCTGAGAAATATACCAGAGGGATTACAGATTTTTAATATTGAGATGGTACCGGAAAAAGGTGGACAAATTGTCAGGTCTGCTGGGACTCTTGCAACTTTAATGGTAAAAGGAGAAAAATATGCGCAAGTTCGGTTGCCATCTGGTGAAGTGAGGTTGTTTGATTTGAATTGTTTTGCAACATTAGGACAGGTTAGCAATATTGACCATAAATATGTTTCCTTAGGTAAAGCAGGAAGAACCAGACATTTAGGAATAAGACCAACTGTAAGAGGAGTAGCAATGAATCCCGTTGACCATCCTCATGGAGGTGGAGAGGGAAGAAGTAAAGGACATCAGTCACAGAGTCCCTGGGGATGGAGTACAAAAGGTCACAAAACAAGAAAGAAGAAAAAACCATCAGATAAATTAATTGTAGAAAGAAGAAAAAGGAGTAAAGGATGAGATCTAAAAAGAAAGGTCCCTATGTTGATTTGAAATTGATGAAGAAAGTTGAAAAATTAAGAAGAGAAGGTAGAAAGGAAATAATTAAAACATGGGCTCGTGCATCATTTGTTATTCCTGAATTTGTTGGTTATACTTTTGCTATTCATAATGGTAAAAATTTTTTAAATGTTTATATTACAGAAAACATGGTAGGCCATAGATTAGGAGAATTCGCTCCAACAAGAGTTTTTAGAGGCCATGGTGCTCATACTGAAAGAACAAGAGAGAAAACATAATAGGATATAAAAATGGAAGTAAAAGCAATTTCAAAATATATTAGAGTAAGTCCGAGAAAGTTGAAAATGATAAAGGATATTGTTATTGGGAAAGAAATTAATGAGGCAATACAAATTTTAGAAAGTTTGCCAAAAAGAGGTTCAGAATATTTGATTAAAACATTAAAATCAGCCCAGAGTAATGCAGAAGGTAAAAAGAAAGGCGGAATATGGATGGTAAAGAATTTATTGGTTGATAGTGGCCCCTCATTTAAAAGGTTTAGGGCTACTACAATGGGAAGAGGTGTAATGGTGAGAAAAAGGACTTCTCATATAACAGTTATTTTACAGGATATAGAAGAAGGGGAAAAATAATGGGACAGAAAGTAAATCCAATTGGATTAAGATTAGGAATAACTGAGGATTGGCGAACGAAATGGTTTGCAAGTAAAAAGGATTTTAAGGACTCATTGAAAGAGGATATTTTTATAAGAGACAATATAAATAAAAAATATCCAAGAGGGACAATAAGCAAAATTGAAATTGAAAAAGTTATCAAAGAAAAAATAAAAATTATTATTTATACAACAAGACCAGGTGTTATTTTGGGAAGAAAAGGGAGCGAAATAAATCAACTAAGGGATGAGTTAATTGGGAAGTTGAAAAAACAGGTGAGTATAGATGTAGTTGAAGTAAATCCTCCAGGTAAAAGTGCACAATTTCTTGCAGATACAATAGTTATACAATTGGAAAAAAGATTTTCACATAGATATGCAATAAAAAGAGCAATGGCTCTTGCGATGGAAAGTGGAGCTGAAGGAATTAAGGTAAGAATAAGTGGAAGAATAGGGGGAGTGGAAATTTCCAGGTCTGAACAATATATTGAAGGCAAAGTTCCATTACATACATTAAGAGCAAAAATTGATTATGCAACTGCGACAGCATTTACGAGGTCGGGAACAATTGGTATAAAGGTATGGTTGTACTTAGGTGAAGTTTTACAGGGTAAAAGGCAGGAGGATAAAAATGCCGTTAATGCCAAAGAGAGTTAAGTATAGAAAAGCACAAAGAGGCAGAAGAAAAGGTAAAGCAATGAGAGGCAGCACTTTATATTACGGTGATTATGGATTGAAAATTATGGAACCGTGCTGGCTTACAAATGTTCAAATAGAAGCGGCAAGAGTTGCTATTACACACCATTTAAAAACAAAGGGGAAAGTTTGGATTAGAATTTTTCCGGATAAACCAGTTACAAAAAAACCAGCAGAAACAAGAATGGGAAAGGGTAAAGGAGATGTTTCTCACTGGGTTGCTGTTGTACTTCCAGGAAGAATTGCTTTTGAGATAGTTGGAGTTGATGAAGAAACAGCTGTCGGAGCACTTAAAAGAGCATCCTCAAAATTTCCTGTGAAAAGTAAAATAGTTAAAAGACAAAAGATAGTTTCATAAGGAATAAAAATGAAAAAAGATGAAATAAAAAAATGGAGAGAAGCAACAGAAGAAGAAATAGGGCTTAAAATAGTTGAGTTAGAAAAACAACTTTTTAATTTATTACCACAGGTAAAAATGGGGCAGTTAAAAAATTGTTCTGTTTTGAAAAATATAAGAAAAAACATTGCTATTTTAAACACAATAAAGAGAGAAAAAAGTATACAGAGGGTTAAAAAATGAATAATTCACGAGAAATCGAAAAAGTTGGGGTTGTTTTAAGTGATAAGATGGATAAAACAAGAGTTGTTTCTGTTGAGTGGAAATCAGCCCATCCTCTTTATAATAAAATTTTAAGGAAGAGAAAGAAATTTTATGCACATGATGAAGATAATATTACAAAAGTTGGAGATACGGTCAGGATTGTTCAGACCAGACCATTGAGTAAACTAAAAAGATGGAGAATTGTTGAAATAATTGAAAAAACAGAAAGGCAAAAATGATACAATTGAGGACTACTTTAATAGTTGCAGATAATACAGGTGCAAAGAAAATCATGGTTATTGGGTTTATAGGTGTTTCCAAGAAAAGATATGCAAGAACTGGAGATATAGTCATTTGTAGTGTTAAAGATGCACTTCCAGATGGTATTGTTAAGAAAAAAGAAAAAGTGAAAGCAGTAATAGTTAGAACAGTTAAACCAATAAAAAGGAAAGATGGAACAATTTTAAAATTTGACCATAATTGTGCTATTATAGTAGATAATGAAAAAAATCCAAGAGGAACAAGAATTTTTGGACCTGTTCCAAGAGAATTGAGAGATAAAAATTTTACTAAAATTATTTCTCTAGCTCCGGAGGTTGTTTAATGGGAATTAAAATAAGAAAAAATGATTTTGTTTGTGTAATAAAAGGTAATGATAGAGGGAAAAAAGGGAGAGTAATAAAAGTTTTTCCAGAAGAGGAAAGAGTTCTTGTTGAAGGTGTGAATTTTGTAAAAAAACATACAAGACCAAGGTCCGTTGATATGCAGGGAGGAATAATTCAAATTGAAAAACCAATATCAATTTCAAATATCCGATATTTCTGCTTAAAATGTGGAAAAGCAGTAGGACTTGGTATTAAGAAACTATCTGATGGTACAAAAGTGAGATATTGTAAAAAATGTAATGAGATTGTTGAGGAGAAATGATGGAACCGAGATTAAAAGAAAAATATAAAGAAGTTGTGATTAACCATATGATGGAAAAGTTTAATTATAAAAATAAGATGCAGGTTCCGCGATTGGAAAAAATAGTAATAAACATTGGAATTGGAAAAGATAATAAAGATACAAAAGCAATTGAATCAGCGGAAAAGGAATTATCTCTTATAACAGGGCAAAAACCAGTTATAACAAAAGCAAAAACTTCAATAGCAGCATTTAATTTAAGAAAGGGAGATATATGTGGATTAATGGTAACTTTAAGGGGAAAAAGAATGTGGGAATTTCTTGATAGAACGATTGTTGCTGCACTCCCGAGAGTTAGGGACTTTAATGGGCTGCCAGTAAATTCTACTGACGGAAGGGGCAGTTATACAATCGGGATAAAAGAACATGTTATTTTTCCTGAAATTGATTATAACACTATTTATAAAATTAGAGGGATGAATATTACATTGGTTACAAATGCGAAAACACCTGAAGAAACACTTGAATTGTTAAGGGAAATCGGATTACCAATAAGGAGGGAATGAATTGGCAAGAAAAGCATTAATTGAAAAGTCAAATAGAGAACCAAAATTTAAAGTGAGGGGCAAAAATAGGTGTTTTAGATGTGGCAGGGCAAGAGGATATTATAGAAAATTTGGAATTTGTCGACTTTGTTTTAGAGAGTTAGCATCAAAAGGAGAAATTCCAGGGGTAAAAAAAGCAAGTTGGTGAGGTGTATATTCATCCAATTTTTAGGAGAGGTGGAAAAATGACAGTTACGGACCCAATAGCAGATATGATAACAAGAATTAGAAATGGTAATTTGAATTATAAGAGATCGGTTGATATTCCTTTTAGTAAAATGAAAGAAAAAATTGCTATTGTCTTGAAGGAAGAAGGATTTATTAAAAATTATGAGATAATAGAAATTGAAAATAAAAAAGTAATAAGGATTTATCTTATGTATTATCCAGATAGGAAAAGAGTTATTACTGAGATAAAAAGAGTAAGTAAGCCGGGTGCAAGAGTATACATAAAGAAAGAAAATACAAATAAAGTAATAAAAAATGGATTTGGAATGGCTGTTTTGACAACATCAAAAGGAATTATTAGTGATAAAAAAGCAAGGGAAATAGGAATTGGTGGAGAAATTTTATTTACAATATGGTGAGGGGTAAAAATGGCAAGATTAGGTAAAAGACCTGTTGAAATACCAGAGGGAGTAAAAGGAAAGGTAGAAAATAATAGAATTATAATTGAAGGTCCAAAAGGGAAATTAGAAAAGGAAGTATTGTCCTATCTAAAAGTTGAAATTATTGATAACAATAAAATATTTGTAAAAAATATAATTCCAGAAGAGAATAGGAAGTTATATAAAAAGGGTGGGGAGTTTCAGGGATTAATGAGAAGTTTAATTAAAAATATGGTTGTTGGAGTCAAAGATGGATATGAGAAAGTTCTTGAAATTCATGGAGTTGGTTATAAAGGAGAGGTAAAAGAAAAAAAACTTGTTTTAACACTTGGATTTTCTCATCCTATTGAGATTGATATACCATTTGATGTTTCAGTTGAAGTTGCAAGAAATACAGTAATTTTTGTAAGAGGTATAGATAAACAAAGAGTTTCAAGTTTTGCAGCAATAGTTAAAAAAATCGCTCCACCAGAACCGTATAAAGGAAAAGGAATAAGATATAGAGGAGAATATGTAAGACATAAAGCAGGTAAGGCTGCTGTGGGAACAGGACAATGAAAATAAAAAAAGAAGAAAAAAGAAAGAGAAAGCATTTGAAGGTAAGAAGAAAGGTGAAAGGAAATTGGGAAAGATTACGACTTGTGGTCTTCAGAAGTCAGAAGCATATTTATGCTTCTTTTGTTAATGATGATGAAACACCATGTAAGGTTCTAGCGACTGTTTCAACATTATCGGAGGGATTTAAAAAATATTCAGAAGGGAAAAATATTAAGACATGGACAAAGGATGCAGCAGGAATTGTTGGGCAGTTAGTAGCAGAAAAAGCAAAAGAAATTGGTATTGAAAAAATTACCTTTGATAGAGGTGGATACAAATATACTGGAAGATTAAAGGTTTTAGCAGAATCAGCAAGAAAAGGAGGTCTAAAATTTTGAAAGAAAATGAAATAACCCAGCAGGAGAATGAAAAACAAGCAGTTATTGAAATAAGAAGAGTTACAAAAGTTACAAAAGGTGGAAAGAATTTGAATTTCAGAGCAGTTGTTGTTGTTGGAGATGGTAAAGGGAAATGTGGATATGGTATTGGGAAAGCAGTTGAGGTTCCTGATGCAATAAAAAAGGGAGTTGATAAAGCACGAAAAAATATGATTGAAATTCCAATTGTGAACACAACAATACCTCATGATATAACTGCAAAAAGTTCATCTTCTATTGTTATATTAAAACCAGCAGTTAAAGGGCATGGTATGGTTGCAGGTAGAACAATGAGGGCAATATTTGAAGTTATAGGAATAAAAGATATAACAAGCAAATGTTTAGGGTCTACAAATGCATTAAATGTTCTTTCAGCAACTATAAAGGCATTGAGTCAGTTAAAGAAGAAAAAAGAGGATAAAAAAAATGAAACTGAATGAGTTAAAGGTACCTTATGGAGCAAAAAAGAAGAGAAAGCGGGTTGGAAGAGGGGATGCTTCTGGACATGGAGGGACTTCTACCAAGGGACATAAGGGACATAAAGCAAGGAGTGGATATACGCGTTCTTTTAATTTTGAAGGTGGACAAATGCCATTGGTAAGGAGATTACCAAAAAGAGGTTTTACACATTTAAAAGAAAAAATAGTTGAAATTGTTAAAATTGAAGAACTTGAAAATAAGTTCAATGATGGAGAAAATGTTGATGTTGAATTATTAAAAAAAGAAAAATTAGTAAAAAAAGGTGAATTTGTTAAAATTCTTGGTAATGGTAAATTAACAAAAAAAATAAATGTTTCTGCCAATGCTTTTTCAAAAAAAGCAAAAGAAAAAATTGAAAATGTTGGTGGTAAAACAATTTTACTGGAAAAAATTAAAAAATGATAGATGCGTTTAAAGATACATTTAAAATTGCTGATTTAAGAAGAAAAATAGGGATTACAATTTTTTTAATAAGTGTATATCGTTTAGGTTGTTATATTCCCTCTCCCGGTATAAATGGACAGGCTCTTGCAAGTTTTTTTGAAAATTTTCCAAATACTCTTTTTCAATTAGTTGACCTTTTTGCAGGGGGAGCATTAAGAAATGCAACAATTTTTGCGTTAGGAATAATGCCTTACATAAGTATTTCTATTATACTTGAACTTCTTTCCTCTATAATCCCATATTTTGAAAATCTTGTGAGAGGTGGAGTTGAAGGAAGAAGAAAACTTACTCAATTAACAAGAATAGGTACAGTAATTTTATGTTTATTTCAGGGTTTTGCAATAAGTTTATGGCTTGAAAATCCAGAGCATTTTGCTGGATATGTAATTGTTCCAAATCCTGGATGGACTTTTAAAATTGTTACAATGCTAACTTTAACAGCAGGAACTATTTTTTTAATGTATTTGGGAGAACAAATAACAGAAAAGGGAGTTGGTAATGGTATATCATTAATAATAACAGCCAGCATTCTTTCAGAAATGCCTATTGCAGTACATAGAATTGCACAACTTGTTTCTGCTGGTGAAATAAGTTTATTTGTTGTTCTTCTATTGATTGTTTTGATTTTTATTGTAGTTGCTGCTGCTATTATTGTAAATGAAAGTGAAAGGAGAATACCAATTCAATATGCAAAAAGAGTTGTTGGCAGAAAGGTTTATGGGGGACAATCAACTTATTTACCTATAAAGTTAAACCAGGGAGGAGTTATTCCTTTAATTTTTGCAATCTCAATTTTAACTTTTCCTGCAACAATTTTAACTTTTTCTGAAAATAAAGTTATACAAAAAGTTGCTGCATATTTATCACCAAGTTCAGGACCAGGGATGTTTCTTTATATTGTTTTGATAATTTTCTTCTGTTATTTTTATGCAAGTATAATTTTCAGTCCAGACCGTGTTGCAGAGGACTTACAAAAATATGGCGGATATATTCAGGGTATAAGACCTGGAAAATCAACTGCTCTTTATCTTGAAAGAATTCTAAATAGAATAACTTTACCTGGTGCTTTGATGCTTGCGGCTATTGCTATATTTCCATATATAATTATGAGTGCTTACAAAAAAATTCCATATATAGTTGCACATATTTTTGGTGGTATTGGTCTTTTAATTGTTGTTTCTGTTTTACTTGAAACAATCCGACAGATTGAGTCTCATCTTCTTTTAAGACATTATCAGGGATTTATTAAAAAGGAAGGAATAAGATGAAGAAAATCTTGATACTTTTAGGGCCCCCAGGAGCAGGAAAAGGGACTGTTGGAAGAAATATAAGTTCTTTTTATAATTTGCCTTTAATTTCTTCTGGTGACCTATTGAGAGACAATGTGAAAAACCATACTCAACTTGGTGAAAAGGCATATTTTTATATTAAAAAAGGGGAACTTGTTCCTGACGAAATTGTTGAGGATATTATTAAAGAAAGGATAGGACATGAAGATTGTAAAAATGGATTTATTCTTGATGGTTTTCCGAGAACTTTAAAACAGGCAGAGGATTTAAATAAAATACTTATGAATAATAATAAAGTAATTGTTATTTATCTTTCTGCCTCTGATCATTTTTTAATTAATCGGCTTTCTAATAGAAGAATTTGTGAAAAATGTGGATATATTTACCATCTTATAAATTTACCACCAAAAAAAGATGGTATTTGTGATAAATGTGGAGGAAGATTAATTCAAAGAGAAGATGATAAATCAGAAGTGGTAAAGAATAGACTAGATGTTTATCATAGTTATACTGGACCAATTATTGACTATTACAAGAAAAATGGCAATTTCTATGAAATTTCTGGCGAAGGGGAACTTGAAGATACATTAAGCGAAATAAAAAGGATTTTAAAATGATAGTTCAAACATCTGATGAAATAGAAAAAGTAAAAAAAGCATGTGTAATAGTAAGAGAAATTTTAGAAGGAATAAGCGAAATTATAAAGCCAGGAATAAGTACATATGATATTGATGAACTTGCCTATGAGATGATGAAAAAAAGGGAAGTTGTACCTGCCTTTAAGGACTATGGAGGATTTCCTGCAAATATTTGTGTTTCAATTAATGAAGAGGTTGTGCATGGAATTCCTAAAAAGGAGAGAATATTGAAAGAAGGAGATATTGTTTCAGTTGATATTGGGGTAATTTATGATGGATTTTATGGTGATTGTGCAGATACATTTCCTGTTGGAGAGATAAAGCAGATACATAAAAAACTAATTGATGTTACTAAAAAAGCATTTTATATTGGAGTGGATTACATAAAAGATGGAGTAATGACAGGTGATATAGGGAATTCAATTCAGCAATTTGTTGAAAGTAATGGGTTTTCAGTTGTAAAGGCGTTCGCTGGACACGGTATTGGTAAAAAATTACATGATTTCCCTGAATTAGCAAATTTTGGGAATAAGGGCGAAGGAGAAATTTTGAAAGATGGTATGGTTATATGTATTGAGCCAATGGTTAATGAAGGTACATGGAAAGTGAAAATTCTTGATGATGGATGGACTGCTATAACTTCTGATAGAAAATATTCTGCTCATTATGAAAATGAAGTTCTTGTAAGAAAAGAAAAAGGAGAAATTTTAAGTTAAATGAATAAAGAGGAAAAAATAAGATTAAAAGGAGAAATAATAAATGCTTTACCGGGAACTACATTTGAGGTAAAATTAGAAAATGGCCATAAGGTTTTTGCTCATCTTGCAGGAAAGATGAGAATGCATTATATAAAAATAATACCGGGTGATGAAGTTTTAGTTGAAATTTCACCTTATGATTTAACAAAAGGTAGAATAATAAAAAGATATTAAAGGAGTTAAGGAAATGAAAGTAAGAGCATCAGTGAAGAAAATATGCCCTAAATGTAAAATAATAAGAAGAAAAGGAATTGTAAGGGTTATTTGTACGAATCCTCAGGATGGACCTAAACATAAACAGAAACAAGGATGAGGTGAAATATGGCAAGAATACTTGGGGTTGAAATCCCTGATAATAAGAAAATTGAAATTTCTTTAACTTATATTTATGGAATTGGTAAGCCCACAGCAAAAAAAATTTTGTCAGATACAGGTGTTTCTCCCGAAAAAAGAGTTAAAGAGCTGACTGATGAAGAATTAAGCAAAATAACAAATTATATCCAGAGAAATTTTAAAGTTGAAGGTGATTTAAAAAAAGAAATTTCTGAAAATATTAGAAGATTAGTAGAAATAAATTCTTATAGAGGTTTCAGACATAAACGTTCCTTACCCGTAAGGGGGCAAAGAACAAGAACTAATGCGAGAACACGAAAAGGTCCAAGAAAAACAGTTGGAATAGTTAGAGATAAAACAGCAAGGAAAGCAATGAGACAGGAAAAAGGAAAGGAAGAATAATATGGCTGCGAGAAAATATGTAAAAAAGAGAAAAAAAAGGGTATCTATTGAAAGAGGAATTGTACATATAAAGGCAACTTTTAATAATACAATAGTTACTCTAACGGATCTTGAAGGGAAAGTTTTGTTATGGGCAAGTGCAGGGAGTATTGGTTTTAAAGGAACAAGAAAAGGAACACCTTTTGCTGCTCAACTTGTGAGTGAAAATGTTGCCAAAAGAGCAATAAACATGTTTAATATGAAAGAAGTATCTGTTTTTGTTAAAGGACCTGGCCCTGGAAGGGAAACAGCAATAAGGGCATTACAATCAACTGGCTTAAATGTTGTTTCAATAAAAGATGTAACCCCGATACCACATGATGGTTGTCGACCACCGAAAAGAAGGAGAGTATAATGGCGAAAGTTGTTGAAACAGATTGTAAAGTTTGTAGAAAATATGGAATAAAGTTATATTTAAAAGGCATAAGGTGTGAATCGGATAAATGTGCAATAGACCCCAGAAGAAAGAATATAAGATTAATAAAGAGTAAAAAGACATCAGAATATGGGCATCAATTAAGAGAAAAAAACAAGGTAAAGATATACTATGGAGTAAGAGAAAGACAATTTAGAAGATATTTTGAAATGGCAAAGAAACAAAAGGGTGTTACTGGTGAAAATTTACTCCAACTTCTTGAAAGACGTCTTGATAATGTTGTTTATAGGGCAAATTTTGTCTCTTCGAGAAAACAAGCAAAACAAATTATTTCTCATGGTGCAGTTATAATCAATGGGAGAAAAGCAGATAGGGATGGATATATTGTAAAAGAAGGGGAAGAAATAAAAATTAAAACAAATATTAAATACATAGAAAAAGTTAAAGAAAATATTGATATTTTTAAACATAGACAGATTCCAACATGGATGAAAGTTAACAATGAAAATTATTCAATAGAAATTGTAAGATATCCAACACGGGAAGAAGTTTCTATACCTGTGGATGAGCAACTCATTATCAACCTTTATTCAAAATAAAAAATGTGAGGTGTAAATATGAAAGAATTTTTGTTTCCCAGTAGTTTTATTTGGGATGAAGATACATACAGAGAGAATTATGGAATTATTGAAATTCAACCGCTTGAAAGAGGTTATGGAGTCACCTTAGGTAATTTGTACAGAAGAATTCTTCTTTCTTCAATCCCTGGGATATCAATAACATCTCTGAAAATTGATGGTGTTATGCATGAGTTTTCAACAATTGAAGGGGTAAAAGAAGATGTAGTTGAAATAGTTATGAATTTGAAAAATGTTGCTTTAAAACCAGTTATATCTGAATTTCCTCATAAAGTCGAAATTGAAATAGAGGGAAAAGATGAAATAGTAGCAGGGGATTTAATACCCGATGGTTCCGCATATGTAATAAATAGTGGTTTGCATATTGCTACGGTTGACCCGACTAAGAAATACAAAATGGAAATAGAAATAACTAATGGTTTTGGCTATTTACCTGTTGAAAAAATGAAACTTATGATTTCTACTCCTCCAATTGGTACAATTTTAATAGATGGAATTTATTCTCCTATTAGGAAAGTATCTTTTCATATTGAAAATATAATGGTAGGCCAATCAGTTGATTATGAAAAACTTGTTCTTGAAATAGGAACAACTGGTGCAATTACTCCGAAAGATGCAGTTAGTTATGCAACAGACCTTATTCTTAGTCATCTAAATTTAATAAAAGATAAGCAGACAATTGGAAGGAAAGAAGTAAAAAAAGAAGAAGTTGGCAAGATAGACCTTGATATTCCAATAAGTGACTTAAAACTTTCAACAAGAGTTATTAATGCTTTAACAGGTAAAAATATTAAAACAATTAGGGACCTTATAAATACTCCAAGGGAAAAATTAGAAGAACTAAAAAATTTAGGTAAAAAATCCATTAAAGAAATAGAAAATATTTTGAAAAAAAGGGACATTAAACTCTTAACATTAAAAGAATTAGCAGAAAAACAAGAGGAAGAAGATGAGACATAAAAAAGATATTAAAAAATTAAGTAGAAATAAGTCCCATAGAAAAGGGCTGATAAGGAACATGACAATAAGTTTTTTCCAATCAAATGAGATAAGAACTACAGAAGTTAAAGGTAAACAATTAAAGAGAGTTGTTGAAAGAATGATAACACTTGGTAAAAAGCAGGACTTAAAGAGTACAAGGATGCTCAATGCTTTTTTAAATCATCCAGAAAGTGTAAAAAAAGTTAAAGAAGTTGCAAAGAGATATTCTGATAGACCAGGTGGATATACAAAAATAATTAAACTTTCCACAAGAAGAGGAGATGGAGCAAGGGAAGTAATTATAAAATTAGTGTGAAAAATGAATAAAAATTTAAAACTTCTTGATAAAGTATATAAAAAAGAAAATATATATCGGCTGATAGTTATTCTTGCAAAAAGAGCACATGAAATAATTTCAGGTGCACCTGCAAAAATAAAATCAGACGAAAGTGGCAATGCACCACATGAATTAGTAATAGAAGAACATTTACTTAGTGGTGATAAAAAATAAAAAAGTATAAAATAAATATTCCTGCAGGTTGTGTACCTTACCTATAAGGTTCATTAAATATTATTTACAGGATAAGAAAATGAATGATTTTACTCAATTACTGAAATGCATGAAGGAAAAAGATGCTTCTGACCTTCATATAAAATTTGGAAGGAAACCAATTTTTAGAATAAAAGGAGAATTAGAAGAAGTAGAAGAATGGGAGAATATTTTTAATGATGAAGAATTAAATAAAATTTGTTCAATAATTATTCCATCTGAACAAATTGAGATATTTAAGAAACAAAAAGAAATGGACATTGCCTTTGAACAGGAAGAAGTTGGCAGGTATAGGGTAAATGCTTTCTGGCAAAGAGGACATATTGGTCTTGTTTTAAGAAGAATAAAAGATGTTATCCCCACCATTGAAGAATTGAATTTACCACCTGTTTTAAATAAAATTGCTTCATTTTCCGATGGACTTGTTCTTGTTACAGGTCCTACTGGATGCGGAAAGTCAACAACTCTTGCTTCTATGATTGAGAATATTAACAAAAATAAAGTTGTTCATATTGTAACAATTGAAGACCCAATTGAATATATTTATAAAGATAAAAAGTCAATTATTGACCAGAGAGAGGTTGGAATTGATACAATTGCTTTTGATTCTGCTTTGAAACGTGTTTTAAGAGAAGACCCAGATATTATCTTAATCGGAGAATTAAGAGATGTAGATACATTTCAGGCAGCAATAAATGCCTGTGAGACAGGGCATCTTGTTTTTGCTACTTTGCATACAATAGATACAATTACAACAATTACAAGAATTCTTGATTTTTTCCCATCTTCTCAACATGAACAAGTAAGAAAAATTGTTGCCTATCATTTACGGGCAACAATATGTCAAAAACTTTTAACCAAAAAAGATAATTCTGGACTTGTTCCTGTCTGTGAAATTATGATTGTAAATTCTGTAATTTCTAAACTTATACAGGACAACAAATTAAACAAAATATATGCTGCTATGGCATCAGATAAAGAAGTAGGGATGCAAACATTTAATCAACATCTTGTCCAATTAATTCAAAATGATATAATTAGTAAAGAAGAAGGTTTTGCTGCATCTCCATCACCACATGCACTTGAAATGAATTTAAGAGGAATTTACTTAGATGAGGACTCAAAAATTATTGGAGAATAGGAAAGAACCAGACCTTTTTTTCTCCATTTCTATCATTTCAATTATACTAATTTTGTCACTCATATTCTCTTTTTTATTTAGAAACTTAACAATTGAGGAAAAGTTATTTAAGGGGGGTATTTTTACTTTTTTGACTGAAGTTGGAATTATTTACTTTTCTTTTATCAAATATCCAGAATATTTCAAAAACATCTTTTCTAATTTTTCTCTTTTTTTTTCTGGTTTTAAGTATTATTTGATTATAATTCCTATTATTTCAATTGTCTCTCTCATTGTATATGCTATTTTTGAACAATTACATATAAATGTAGAAATTCAAAAAATGGTCTCTTTTTATTTAGAAATTAAGTCAATTAAAATAATTTTATTTATGTTTTTTTTAAGTTGTTTTATCGCTCCTTTGACAGAAGAAATAATATTTAGAGGTATTTTATATAAGTCATTGAGAAATAATTTTTCTTTTTCAATTGCTGTAATTTTAAGTTCATTAGTTTTTTCTCTTTTTCACAATGACCTTTTTACTTTTGCCGGAATTTTTATTTTTGGTTGTTTCCTGTCAATTATTTTTGAGAGGCATAGGTATCTCTGGCCATCAATAGGTCTTCATTTTTTCAATAACTTTTTTACAAATTTATTTGTATTTTTTATTAAATTTCACCAAGCAGGACAAAATTTTGTGATATAATAAACGAAAAAAGGCAAAAAATGAAAATACTTGTTATTGGTTCTGGTGGAAGAGAACATTGTATTTGCTGGAAAATCAAACAAAATAAAAATGTACGGTTGTTCGCATTGCCTGGAAATGGAGGAATATCTGAAATTGCTGAATGTATTAAAGGTGATATTGAAGATTTTAGTGATGCCTTTAACATTATAAAAAATAAAGGAATTGATTTTGTTGTAGTGGGACCTGAAAATCCTCTTGTTTATGGGATAGTAGATTTTTTAAAAGAAAAAAACATTAAGGCATTTGGTCCAATAAAAAAGGGTGCTATTCTTGAAGGTTCAAAATGTTATGCCAAAGAGTTTATGGGAAAGTATAATATTCCAACTGCAAACTTCCAGATAGCAGAAAGTTATGAGTCAGCAATAAAAATAATTGAAAAAAAGGAAGTCCCATATGTTATAAAATACGATGGGCTTGCTGCTGGGAAAGGAGTTAGAGTAATTGAGAGTTTTGAAGAAGGTGAAAAGTACTTAAAAGAAATTTTTATTGATAATATTTTTAAAAGTAATGAAAAGAAAATTATAATTGAAGATTGTTTAATTGGGAAAGAACTTTCCTATCTTATTTTTACAGACACAATTTCATATATTCCAATGGTGCCAGCAAAGGATTACAAAAGAGTTTTTGATGGAGATAAAGGACAAAATACAGGTGGAATGGGTTCTTATTCTCCACCACTTTTTTTTAATGAAGAACTTGATAATAAAATAAAAAATGAAATAGTTGAAAGGACAATATATGGATTGAGGAAAGAAAATATTGATTATAGAGGTGTTTTATATTTTGGCTTAATGATAACTGAAAAAGGTCCTTATGTTTTAGAATATAATGTTAGGTTTGGAGACCCGGAAACACAGGTGATATTACCGAGAATGGAAACAGACATTATTGATGTAATGACTGCGGTTTGCGAAGGGGAACTGAAAAAAATAGATATAAAATGGAGTAATAAAAAAAGTGTTTGTTTAATACTATCTTCTGGTGGATATCCAGGAGGATATGAAACTGGGAAAGAAATAAAAAATTTAGAAAAAGTTGAAAAAAATGTTTTAATTTTTCATTCAGGAACCAAAAAAGAAAATGGGAAGTTTTATACAAATGGTGGAAGGGTTCTTGGAATAACTGCACTTAACTCAACAATAGAAAAAGCAAGGGAAAATGTTTATAAATCAGCAAGCACCATTGATTTTGAAGGGAAACATTATAGAAAAGATATTGCACTTTTTTAATATATAAAAATTAAAATGAGAAAAAAGGTTATTATATTTGGGGCAGGGCAGATTGGAAGGGGTTTTATAGGAGAAATATGTTATAGTTCAGGTTATTTTCTTGTTTTTGTTGATGTTTTTAAAAATGTAATTGACCTACTTAATAAAGAAAAAAAATATCCTTTATGGATACTGGGTAAAGAAAAAGAAGAGAAATTCATAGAGAATTTTAAAGGTATATATTTTGATGATAAAGAAAGTGTATCAAATGAAATAAAAGAAGCAAACTTAATTTTTACTGCTGTTGGTGTGAACAACTTAAAATCTCTTGCACCTTTAATTTCTGAAGGGATTTTGAAAAAATTCTCTGCAAATAAATCGGATTATCTTAATATTATAATTTGTGAGAATTTACTTGGGAGTGGAAAAATTTTATACTCAGAAGTTTTAGAATATCTTCCACCTGAATTTAAAGAAGTTGTTTTTCAAAAAGTTGGTTTTGTTGAGTCAGTTGTAAGCAGAATGGTAGCACCTATTACTGATGAAATAAAGAAAATAAATCCTTTAATTGTGAGAGTTGAACCATATAACAAATTGCCTGTTGATAAAAAGGCATTTAAAGGAGAAATTCCTGATATTAAAGGACTTTATCCTGTTGAGAATTTATATCCATATGAAGAATTAAAAATTTTTGTTCATAATCTTTCACATGCGTGTCTTGCTTATTTAGGGTATTTAAGTGGATATACATATATCTGGCAATGCATGGAAGATAAAAAAATTCTAAAAATTTTTAAAGGCGTATTAAATGAGGTTAAAGAAGCACTTATAAAGAAACATAAATTTGATGAGAAAGAAATTGATGATTATATTTATGACCTTCAAACAAGATTTAAAAATAAATTATTAGGGGATACTGTTTTTCGCGTTGGAAGAGACCCTTTAAGGAAACTTGGTCCAGATGATAGAATAATTGGTAGTATAAACTTATGTCTTTCTCAAAATATCTTTCCAGCCAATATTTGTGTTGTTGCTTCTGCCTGTTTATGTTATAATTACCAAAATGATAAGCAGGCAGTTGAATTAGAAGAAATAATAAGAAATAATAGTGTGGAATTTGTTCTTAAAGAAATATGTAAACTGGAAAATAAAGAAATTATAGATGAAATTTTAAAACATTATGAGGAAATAAAAAATGAAAGCAGCACTTCTAAAAGAAATAGAGAATTTAGAAATTATTGATATTGAAAAACCAATACCTGGAGAAAATGAAATAGTTATAAAAGTAAAGGTTTGTGCTATATGTGGAACAGATATAAAGGTCTATCATCATGGACATAAGTTAATTGTTTTTCCAAGAATTACAGGGCATGAAGTAAGTGGTATTGTTGCTGAAAAAGGTAAAAAAGTAAGTGAGTTTAAGGAAAGTGATAAAGTTGCTGTTGCTCCTGCTATTCCGTGTGGAAGATGCTGGTATTGTAGAAAGGGACAACAATCAATGTGTGATAATTTAGAAACAATTGGTTATCTTTATAATGGTGGATTTGCTGAATATATGAGAGTTCCTGAAAATGCTGTTTTAAATGGTTGTGTAAATAAATTACCTGAAAATTTAAGTTTTGAAGAAGCAGCGATTGCTGAACCACTTGCTTGTGTAATAAATGGTCAAATTTTAAGTATGCTTGAAATAGGAGATACAGTTGTTATTATAGGTGCAGGACCTATTGGATGTTTTCACAGTCAACTTGCAAAAATAAATGGAGCAAGTAAAGTAATACTTGGTGATATTTCTTCTGAAAGATTAGAAATGGCTAAATTTACAGGAGCAAAACTTGTTGATATGAGTAAAGAAAATATAAAAGAAGTTGTAAAAGAAGAAACAGAAGGAAAAATGGCAGACAGAGTTATAGTTGCAGCAGGTGCAAAAGAAGCACAAGAGACAGCAGTTGAAATTGTTGCAAAAAGAGGGTCAGTTAATTTTTTTGGAGGGCTGCCAAAAGAAGTACCTTTTATAAATTTGAATAGTAACCTTGTTCATTATGGAGAATTTTTTATAACAGGTACTCACGGTTCTTCTCCTGTTCACAATAAAATAGCAATATCTCTTCTTGCAAACAAAAGAATAGATGGGACGAAATACATAACTCATAAATTTCCATTAGAAGAAATCAAACAAGCATTAAAAACAGCAGAGGATAAAAAAGGGCTGAAAGTTATAGTAATTCCTGAAAAGTAGAGAGTAGCAAGTAGCAAAATTAAATTTAAAATTAAAAGTGTAAAGATAGAGCGTAAAATTCAAAATTTTTTTGCTGTCTTGTTTTTAATTTTACTCTTTACATTTTACTTTTTTAATATCTTCGTGTCTATGTTTTTAGGGCATGGTTTTATCCGCAGATTCGCCCGGTGGATTATGTCAAGGGGGATGAGGGAGTAAATTAGTTCCCCCTTTTAAAAAGGCCTGTCCGACGCTCTTTTTGGCGGAGGGATTAAGGGGGATTTCACCCTTCTCCCCGATGGGGAGAAGGCTCGCCCGTAGGGCTACGCCCGAGGGCGAGGATGAGGGGATTTTTAGGAATTTCCAAGCACAGTGGAGAAGTGGGGAAATTTAGTTCTCTCTACTCTCTACTCACTACTAAAATATAAACAGAGTTTAAAAAATTTTTAATAACAGAAGATAAAGGAAGGAGGACTTTTAAATGGAAAAGATTGATAGAAAACTTGCAATAAAACTTTTAAAACAGATGATGGAAATAAGGAAATTTGAAGATAAAATTATGGAATTGCTTTCAAAAAACATTGCAGAAGGTGGTTCACATCTATACGCAGGAATGGAAGGGACAGGAGTTGGAGCAATTTCTGTTTTAAGACCTGATGACTATATAACAAGCACACATAGAGGACATGGTCATGCAATTGCAAAAGATGGGGACTTAAAAGCACTTATGGCAGAGATATTAGGGAAAAAAACAGGTGTTTGTAAAGGGAAAGGTGGGTCTCTTCATTTAGCAGACCTTTCAAAAGGTAATTTAGGGGCAAATGGAATTGTTGGAGGTGGGCTTGGAATTGCAACAGGGGCAGGTCTTTCAATAAAATTACAAAAACAGGATAAAGTTGTTATATGTTTTTTTGGTGATGGAGCAACTAATAATGGTATATTTTTTGAATGTTTGAATATGGCATCTTTATGGAAATTACCAGTTATTTATTTATGTGAGAATAATAAATATGGAATGAGTGTATCAGTTGAAAGAGCATCTTCTGTTGTTGATTTAACTAAAAAGGCACTTGCTTTTGATATGCCAAGTGAAAATGTAGATGGACAGGATGTTCTTGCAGTAAGAGAAATTGTAAATAAATGGGTGAATTACGCCAGAGATGGAAATGGTCCGAGTTTTATTGTATCAAATACATACAGATATTATGGACATAGTAGAAGTGACCCGAGGGTATACAGGACAAAAGAAGAAGAAAAGTTCTGGAAAGAAAGAGACCCAATTTTAATTTTTTCTGATAAAATGAAAGAAGTTGGTGTTTTAACAGAAGAAGAAATAAGAGAAATAGATGAACTAACAGATAAAGAAATAGAAGAAGCAACTGAATATGCAATAAATAGTCCAGACCCACAGCCAGAAGAACTTTATACTGACTTATATGTTTAACAGGAGATGAAAAATGAAAGAGATAACTTATAGACAGGCGTTAAATGAGGCATTTGACGAAGAAATGATGAGAGATGAAAAAGTATTTATTTTTGGTGAAGATGTTGCAATTTATGGTGGTGCTTATGGTGTTACATTGGGTTTATTAGAAAAATATGGGGATACCAGAGTAATTGATACTCCTATATCTGAAAATGCTATTGTTGGAACTGCACTTGGTGCTGCTTTAACAGGGATGAGACCAGTTGCAGAAATTATGTATATTGATTTTATTGGTCTTTGTATGGACCAGTTAAATAATCAAGTGGCAAAAATCAGATATATGTTTGGTGGAAAATGTACCGTTCCTTTGACAATAAGAACAGAAGGTGGTGCAGGAAGAACATTGGGAGCACATCATTCACAGTCATTAGAATCATGGTTAATTCATATTCCTGGTATAAAAGTTGTTATGCCTTCAACTCCTTATGATGCGAAAGGTCTTTTGAAATCATCAATAAGAGATGATAATCCTGTTGTTTTTATTGAACATAAAATGCTTTATAACACAAAAGGACCTGTTCCTGAAGAAGAATATACTATACCAATTGGAGTTGCAGATGTGAAAAAAGAAGGGAAAGATGTAACTATTTTTACATATTCAAGGATGACATTATTTTCACTTCAAGCAGCAGAAGAACTTGAAAAAGAAGGAATAAGTGTAGAAGTTGTTGATTTAAGAACACTCCTTCCAATGGATATTGAAACAATGGTAAATTCAGTAAAAAAAACAAATAAAGTTGTTATAGTGGAAGAAGATTGTAAAACGGGGGGAACAGGCGCAGAAATAGGGATGCAAATAATAGAAAATGCTTTTGATTATTTAGATGCTCCAATTATCAGGGTTGCAGGTGCAGATGTTCCTATGCCAAAAAGTAAAGTTCTTGAACAACTTGCAATACCTGATGTTAAAAGAATTAAAGAAGGAGTGAAGGAGGTATTGAAATGATAAGAGAAATTATTATGCCAAAATTAGGAGAAACAATGGAGGAGGGGTACCTTGTTTCCTGGAAAAAACAAGAAGGTGAAAAAGTTGAAAAAGGCGAAGTTCTCTTTGAAGTTATGAGTGATAAAACAAATTTTGAAGTAGAATCGCCTTATTCTGGATATTTAAGAAAGATACTTTTTAGTTCATCCGATGAAGCAATTCCTGTAACAACAGTTATAGGTTATATAAGTGATAATCCAGATGAACAATTACCTGAGAAAGAAGAAAAGATTGAGAAAAAAGAAGTAAAAGAAGAGAAAGTAGAAATAGTACAAAAAGAAAAAGTAGAAGAAAAAATAGTAGAAGGAGGGGAGAAAATAAAAGCAACACCTGTTGCAAAAAGAATTGCTCAGGAAAGAGGAATAGATATTTCTAATATAAGGGGAACAGGTCCTGGTGGAAGAATTGAAAAAAGGGATGTTGAAAAATATATTGAAAGTAAAGCAGTTGGAGTAGGAGAATATGAAATAATAAAATGGACTCCTATTAGAAAAATTATTGCAAAACGACTGACAGAAAGTAAAAGAGAAATTCCACATTATTATTTTCAAGGAAAATTTATTATGGACCAGATTGCACTTATAAAGGAATTGAAGAAAAAAGAAGGTAATGATTTTTCATATACTGATTTTCTTTTATTTTTTGCTGGGAAAGCAATTGAGAAATACCCTTTAATTGATGCTTCTGTTGAAAATGATGAGATAAGAGTTTATAAGTCAGTTGATATAGGTCTTGCAGTTGCAGTAGAAACGGGGCTTGTTGTTCCTGTAATAAGAAATGTCTGTCAGAAAACACTTGAAGAAATATCTGAAGAAAGAAAGGTAATTGCAAAGAAATCAAAGGAAGGGAAATTAGAAGAGAATGATTTAAAAGGAGCAAGGTTTGTTATTTCAAATTTAGGGATGTATGGAGTTGAGAATTTTCAGCCAATAATAAATCCACCAGGAGTTGCAATTATGGGAGTTGGTAAAATAGAAAAAGGTATTATTGTTATAGAAGATAAAATTGAAGTAAAAAGAATTATGAGTGTTTCTTTTTCTTTTGACCATAGAGTTATTGATGGAAGTTATGCTGGCTCTTTTTATAACTATTTTAAAGAAATACTTGAAAATCCCTCAATTTTAGTTTTATAATATATACAATTAGGCACAAAGTAAAAAAAGAGAGAAAATTTATAAATTTAAAGGTAAAAGTGTAAATTTTAAAATGATAACTAATAATTTAAAACTGAAAGCAAAAGATGAAAATTATGACTTGAAATCTAAAAATTTAGTTCTTTTTTGTTTTCAATTGTACATTTTACACTACTAATAACTTTGTGCTATATATGTATGGTTTATATTGTATATATAAAACTTAATGACAAATGATAGGGAGAATAAAAGAGGATATTAACACTGTTTTTGAAAAAGACCCAGCAGCAAGAAATATTTTTGAAGTAATTACAAGTTATCCTGGTTTACATGCGCTGTGGGGACATCGTTTTGCTCATTTTTTATGGAAAAGAAATATGAAAACATTTGCAAGGATAATTTCTAATGTGAATAGATTTTTTACACAAATTGAAATTCATCCAGGAGCAGAAATAGGAAGAAGATTTTTTATTGACCATGGTTGTGGAGTTGTTATTGGAGAAACAACAGAAATTGGTAATGATGTTTTGCTTTACCAGGGGGTTGTTTTAGGCGGAATAACTCATGAGAAGAAGAAAAGACATCCAACAATTGGAAATAATGTAGTTATTGGAGCAGGAGCAATTGTTTTGGGTCCAGTTAAAGTTGGGGATGGTGCAAAAATTGGTGCAGGTAGTGTTGTGGTTAAAGATGTTCCATCTGATTCAACAGTTGTTGGTGTTCCAGGTAGAGTTGTGAAACAACAGAAAAAAAGGAAAATAGAACTTGACCATAGTAATCTTCCCGACCCTGTTGCAGATGCATTAAAATTAGTTATTGATGAAATTGAAAAGCATGAAGAAAGGATTATAAAACTTGAAAGTGTAGAAGGTATTAAAGCAAAAATAGATGAGTATTTTGCTATGAAAAAAGAAGAAATTTCTGAAATTTTTTCAAAAATAAAGGAGAATGAAAATGAAAAAAATTAATATTTTATTTTTATCCTCATTATTTATTTTCATTTTATCTTTTTCAGGATATTGTGAAATAGTAAAGGTCTATCATAAAGTTAAAAGAGGCGAGACCTTAATTGCAATTGCTAAAAAATATGGAACAAGTGTAGAAAAGATAAAAGAACTAAATGGTTTAAAAACATCTCTTATAAAAGAAGGACAAAAACTTGTTGTTAAAAAAATAGAGAAAGAGGAAAATAAAAATTTATCTTCAAATAAAGAATCATTAACAACCTCTTCTGGAAATTATGACACAGTTTATTATGTAGTAAAAAAAGGTGATAACCTTTCTAAAATAAGTAGAAAATATGACATTTCAGTTTCATCTATAAAAAAAGAAAATAATTTAAAAAGCAGTAAAATAATACCAGGAATGCAGTTAAAAATTAGAGTTCCAGTTGAAGTGCCTAAAATAGAAAATATAGAGCCAATAATAGGAACTGAACAAAAGGATTTTTATCAGGTAAAAAAGGGAGATACTCTTGAAGAAATAGCAAAGAAATTTTCTGTTTTGCCTGAAGAACTTAAAAAATATAATCTTTTGCGTGATAATGATTTTAAAGAAGGGCAGATTATAATTATTCCCCAACAAGAGCAATTAACAAGTAATCCAGAAAGTCAAACAAATAGCGAAACAGATATAGAAAAAGAACAATTAACAAGAGCAAAAATTCTTGATATTGCATTTTCCTATCTTAATATGCCTTACAAATTAGGTGGGAATGGGGAAAAATGTATTGATTGTTCAACTCTTACTCGCCTTGTTTATGAAAAAATAGGTTTTGAATTACCAAAAACATCTTATCAACAAGCAAAATTGGGCAAAGAAGTTACATTAAATGAAGCATTACCTGGTGATTTGGTATTTTTTAGAAGAGGCATAGGAATTGGACATGTTGGTATTTATATCGGTAATAAACTTTTTATTCACGCCAGTAGCAGTGATAGGAAAGTTAAAATAGATTCTCTTGAAAATTCGTATTTTAAAAGTCATTTTGTATGTTTAAAAAGGTATATTCCATTTAGTAGCAGCGTTTTTGGAGGTTAAAAATGATGTCAAGAAATAGTAATTGTAGGTGCTGTGAATATTTATGGAATAGTTTAAAAATAGTTGTAATTGAAAATGAAATTTTGAGAATAGAAATTCTTGCAGACAAAGGAACAGATATAGTTGAATTTCTTTACAAACCAGAAGATATAGATTTCATGTGGAGAAGTCCTATTCCTTTATATAATCGTTTTATGTTCCCTATAACAAAAGAGTTAGATTCAGGAAATTTTATTGATTTTTATCCAGGTGGATGGCAAGAAATATTTCCAAATGGTAGTTCCCCATGTGAATATAAAGGAACGGTTTTGGGATTACATGGAGAAATTGCTCTACTACCATGGGATTATAAAATTATTGAAGATTCTTCCGAAAAAATTTCAGTCCTTTTTTCAGTAAAAACATATAGAACACCATTTTACATTGAAAAAATTATATCTATTGAGAAAGAAAAACCATATATTGAAATTGAGGAAAAAGTAAAAAATATTGGTGGTGAAGATATGGATTTTATATGGGGACACCATCCTGCTATTGGTAAACCATTTCTTTCATCTGATTGTTTTATAAAAATTCCTGAATGTAAAATTAAAGTTGTTCATGGTGATGGAAAATCAATTACAAATTTAAAACAAACCGAAGGAATATGGCCATATTTAGAAGGAATTGATAGAAATAAAGTTGATATAAGTAAAATTCCCTCTGAAAATGATTGTGTATCAGATATGATGTTTTTAACTGACCTTAAAGAAGGAAAATATGAAATTGTTAATAAAAAAAGGAAATTATCATTCTTTTTTGAATTTCCTTTATCAGTATTTAAGTGTTTATGGTTCTGGAGAATTGCAAAAGGCAGTTTTAATTATCCCTGGTATGGAAGAAATTATAACATTGCTCTTGAACCATTTTCTTCTTTACCAAATCTGGCAGAAGCAATAAAAAGAGGAGACCAGTTGAAATTAAAACCAGATGAAGAAATGAGAGTAAAGATAAAAGCAGGGGTAATAAAGGAAGAAAATGGGTGAATATGAAGTTGTAATTGGGCTTGAAGTTCATGTGGAATTATCTACTTGCTCAAAAATGTTTTGTCCTTGTTCAACAGAATTTGGTGCTTCTCCAAATACGAATATCTGCCCTATTTGTATAGGAATGCCAGGTACTTTACCTGTAATAAATGAGAAAGCAATTGAATGTGCAGTAAAAACAGGTATTGCATTTAATTCTGATATAGCAAGGACTTGTAGGTTTGCAAGGAAAAATTATTTTTATCCAGACCTTCCTAAAAATTATCAGATTTCACAATACGAACAACCAATTATAAAGGGGGGATACCTGAAGGTAAGAGATAAAAAAATAAATTTAACAAGGATACATTTAGAAGAAGATGCAGGTAAACTTATTCATTCTGAGGAGGGTGAGAATTTTTCATATATTGATTATAACAGAGGCGGAATACCTCTTATTGAAATTGTTACACAACCAGATATAACAAGTCCAGAAGAAGGTGAAGAATTTCTCTTGAAATTAAAGCAGACATTAAAATATTTAGAAGTAAGCGATTGTAATATGGAAGAAGGTTCATTAAGATGTGATGCAAATATATCTGTAAGAAAAAAGGGAGATGAAAAGTTTGGAGTAAAAGTTGAGATTAAAAATATGAATTCTTTTAAAGCGGTCAGAAAAGCGTTAAGTTATGAACAAAAAAGGCAAATTTCAATTTTAAATAGAGGTGGAAAGATTCAGCAAGAAACACGACTCTGGGATGATAAATTACAAAAAACAGAAATCATGAGGACGAAAGAAGAGGCACATGATTACAGATATTTTCCTGACCCAGACCTTTTACCAGTTGAAATTGATGACGAATTCATAAATAAAGTTAAAGAAGAAATAGGGGAATTACCAGATGATAGAAAAGAGAGAATTAAAGTACAATATGGATTACCTACCTATGATATTGATGTCTTGATGAGTGAAAAAATAATAATTGACTATTTTGAGGAATGTAGTAAAATTTTCAAAAATTATAAACTTATTTCCAATTGGATTATGGGAGAGATAATGTCTTTATTAAAAGGGAAAGAAATAAAATTCCTTTTTGAAAAAATACCTCCAGAAAAATTTATTGACTTGTTAAAAATGGTTGAAGAGGGTAAAATAACCTCAACAGTTGGGAAAAATGTATTAAAGGAAATTTTAAAAACAGGGAAATTTCCTTCTGAAATAGTAAAAGAAAAAGGTCTTCTACAAATAGGAGATGAGGAATTTATTGAAAATATAGTAAAACAGGTAATTGACGAAAATCAAAAAGCAGTTGATGACTATAAAAAAGGGAAAGAAAAAGTAATGGCTTTCCTTATAGGGCAGGTTATGAAGAAAACAAAGGGAAAAGTTAATTCAGAAATTGTTGAAAAAACAATAAAAAAGTTAATATAACAAAAAATAATTTTATTTTTCCGTCTATTTTATATTTTTCTCTTTCCTAATAGGAAGAGATGAAGGGAGAAAGAAAATGAGAAAAAAGTTTTTTTTAACTATTATTGGGTTTTTCTTATTAACCATAATTTTAGGTAGTGATGTAAAAGTTTCTGAGGAAAGAAATAAAAAAGAAGAAACATATAAAAACATAGAACTTTTTATTGATGCTTTAAATATTGTAGAAAAAAATTATGTAAAAGAAGTTGAAAATAAGGACCTTATTTATGGAGCACTTAAAGGTATGCTGATGTCTCTTGACCCATACAGTGCTTTTCTTCCTCCTGACCTTAAAAAAGAATTACAAATTGAAACAGAAGGGCAGTTTGAAGGAGTTGGAATGGAAATTACACTGAAAAATGGGATAATAACAGTGGTAAGCCCAATAGAAGACAGTCCTGCCTGGAAAGCAGGTGTTAAGCCAGGTGATAGAATAATTACTATTGATGGGGAATCAACAAAAGGTATGACAACACTTGAAGCAGCAAAAAAACTGAGAGGAGAAAAAGGGACAAAAGTGAAAATAAGTGTTATGAGAGAAAATATGCCAAAACTAATTGATATAGAAATAACAAGAGATATTATAAAAGTGAAATCAGTAAAAACAGAGGACATAGGTGAAATGGGATATATAAGAATTACAGAATTTCAAGAAAGAACATCTTCTGATTTGAAAAATGCATTAGAAGAGTTTAATAAAAAAGAGAAAAAAGGGATAATTCTTGATTTAAGAAACAACCCTGGTGGTCTTTTAACCTCTGCTGTTGAAGTTAGTGAATTATTTTTGCAAAAAGGTAAATTAATTGTTTATACACAGGGAAGAAATAAAGAAGATAAAAGTATTTTTAGAAGTAAAAAAGTTCCTATCTGGGAAAAACCAATTGTTTTACTTGTTAACCAGGGTAGTGCCAGTGCTTCTGAAATTGTTTTTGGGGCGCTTAAAGACAATTATGAAAAAATTAGCTCGGTTGGTGAAAAAACATTCGGTAAAGGTTCTGTTCAGAATTTAATTCCGTTATCAGATGGTTCCGCTTTAAAACTTACAATTGCTTATTACTATACACCTTCTAATGTTTGTATTGAAGGAGAAGGGATACCAGTTGATTATGAAGTGAAATTACCAGAAGATAAAGAAATTATATTTGCAACAGATGAAGATGTACAATTTCAAGAAGCAAAAAGAATTTTGAAGAATATGATTTATGAGAAAGATGAAAAAGAGTGATAAAAAAGAGACATCATGGCTTGTACCTATTGTTCTCCTTTTAATTTTAGGTATTTTAATTACAGGTGTAAAAGTTCTTAATGAAATTTACAAAAAAGAGGAAATTCCAGGTAAAAAAATACCTGCCAAAAAGGAAAAAGTAGTTGAAAAAAAAGAGAAAAAAAGAGAAAAAGAAATTCCAGTTGCAATAATAATAGATGATTGTGGCTGGAATAGGTCTATTGTAAACGAATTAGAAGGAATTAACGAACCACTTACACTTTCTTTTTTGCCAAAAGCTCCATATAGTAAAGAATTAATTAAATTGCTTAATGGGAAAGATTATGAATTTATCTTACATCTTCCGCTTGAACCATTACCTCCTCAACAATGTCTGGATAAAGGACTTATTACAACAGAAATGACTGATGAGGAGATAAATAAAATATTTCTTGATAATGTATATGATTATTTACCATATATCAAAGGAATTAACAATCATATGGGTTCTCTTTTTACTTCTACTCCTGATAAAATGGAAGTACTTCTTGAAAATATAAAAAAAGAAAATTTGTTTTTCATTGATAGTGCAACATCAAAAAATACAACTGGTTATACACTTGCCGAGCAGATGGGAATAAAAACAGCAAAAAGAGATATTTTTCTTGATAATGAATCAAATCCAGAATATATTAAAGAGCAGTTAAATAAACTTATTAAAGTAGCAAAAAAAAATGGAAAATGTGTTGCTATTGGACATGCAAAAAAAGAAACATTAAAGGTATTAAAAGAAAAATTACCTGAACTGAAAGAAGAAGGTATAAAAATAGTTCCTGCCTCTGCATTAGTTGAATAAATTCCTCCTCCCGGAACCATGTTCCAGAAAAAAGGTGAAGGTCTATGATAATAATTGGTATAGAAACATCCTGTGATGAAACAAGTATTGGTATTTTAGAAAATAATAAATTATTAGCAAATATTGTTGCTTCACAGGAAGATATACACTCTAAATTTGGTGGTGTTGTTCCTGAACTTGCAAGCAGGCAACACTTAGAGAAGATAGATATTCTTTTTAATATTGCTGTTGAAAAAACCAAAATTAATATTAACAATATAAATTATATTGGTGTCACATCTCAACCAGGACTTAAAGGTTCATTAATTGTTGGTGTTTCATTTGCGTCGGGGCTTTCTTTTTCTTTAAAAAAACCAATTTATAAAATTGACCATTTAAAAGCACATATATCAGCAAATTATTTTGATGAAAATATTGAGTTTCCTGCAATTGGACTTGTGATTTCCGGAGGGCATACTTCTTTTTACTATCTTAAAAACCATATTGATTTTGAACTTTTAGGAAGAACTCTTGATGATGCCTGTGGAGAAGTATTTGACAAAGTTGGCAGAATGTTAGCCCTTCCCTTTCCTGGTGGACCACAAATAGAAAAAAACGCAAAAGAAGGAGATGAAAATAAAATAAAATTTCCAGTTGCCTTAATTTCAAAAAACTCCCTTGATTTCAGTTTTAGTGGATTGAAAACAGCAGTTAATTATCACATTAAAAAAAATGGATTAAATAATATTCCTGATATATGTGCTTCATTTCAAAAAGTTGTTGCAGATACATTATGTATAAAAATTGAAAGAGCAATAAATAGATATAAAGTAAAATCCCTTCTTTTGGGTGGAGGAGTAGTTCAAAATGAATATATAAGGGGAAGAATAAAAGAAAAAATTGGAGAAAAAATTAAATTGTTTATCCCTGAAAAAAAATTATGTATGGATAATGGTGGTATGGTGGCGATTTTAACATATTTTTTAATTAAATATGGAGTAAAACCATCAGAAAATAAAATAGAAGTAATTCCAACAGTAGAAATTTGATTTTTTATAAAATGTCAAAAGGAAAAATAGAATAAAACCTCTGCATATTACAATTGGT
>DAOOVW010000008.1:0-10881 GCA_035370465.1 bacterium
AATAGAAAAAGAAGAGAAAAATAAAAGATGTGTTGGAGTAGATTTTTATTTGACATAACAGGGGTTATTTGTTATTGATTTGTAAAACTTGTTATTTGTCGGTGTAAATGGAATGGAGATGAGAAAGAATTATTGTAAGGATATCTTAGGTAGCCCGATTCATATTGAGAATCGGGCTACCTATAAATAAATTATTTAGCAAAATCAATTTCCCTTTTTTCTCTTATTACAACAACTTTAACCTGTCCTATAAACTCTAAATTTTCTTCTATTGATTTTGCTATTTCTCTTGCTAAATTTTTTGCCTCTTCATCAGTTATAATTTCTGGCTTTACTATTACCCTTATTTCTCTCCCTGCTGAAATAGCATAAGCAGTATCAACTCCTTTGAAAGAAGAAGCAATTTTTTCAAGGTCTTCAATTCTTCTTAAATATTTTTCAAGTGTATCTCTTCTGGCTCCTGGTCTTGTTGCAGAAATTGCATCTGCGACCTGAGTAATTACTGTGTAGGGTTTTGCTATATTTATATCTTTATGATGATATAATGCTGCCTCAATAACTTCTTCTTTTTCACCATATTTTTGTAAAATTTCTGCTCCTATTTCAGGATGTGCACCTTCAACTTCTTGGTCAACTGCCTTTCCTATGTCGTGGAAAAGGGCTGCTCTTTTTGCAATTTTGGGGTCAAATTTAAGTTCTGATGCAATCATCCCTGCAAGAAAAGCACTCTCTTTTGAATGAATAAGAACATTTTGCCCAAAACTTGTTCTATACTTCAATTTACCAAGTATCTTAATTAATTCTGGATGCACATTTTCAATTCCAACTTCAAATACAGTATTATTGCCCTCTTCAACCATTTGTTCTGAAAGGTCTTGTTTAACTTTTTCAATTACTTCTTCAATTTTTCCAGGATGAATTCTACCATCAGAAATTAATCTTTCAAGAGCAACTCTTGCCAGTTCTCTCCGATAGAGATTAAAAGAAGAAAGAGTAACTGCTTCTGGTGTATCATCAACAATAAGGTCTACTCCTGTTAATGATTCAAAAGCCCTTATGTTTCTTCCTTCCCTTCCTATAATTCTTCCTTTAATTTCATCGTTAGGCAAACTAACAACAGAAACAACACTTTCACTTGCTTCCTCGGGAGCAAGTCGTTGCATTGCACCAAGAAGTATTTCTCTTGCTTTTTTTTCTGAATTTATTTTTGCTTCTTCTTCTAATTTTTGCTGGAGTTTAATTGCTTCTTTCTTTGCTTCTTCTTCCATAAGTTTCAAAAGTTGATTTTTTGCCTCTTCTCTTGGAATTCCTGCTATAGTTTCTAATTTTCTTTTTTCTTCTTCAATCAAAGATAACAGAGACAATTCTTTTTGTTTTATTTCTTCCTGTTTTTTATTTATCTCTTCCTGTGTTTTTTCTATTTCCTCACTATGTTTTTCAATTAACTCCGCTTTTTTTTCTAAATTCATTTCCCGCTGTTGTAGACGCTTTTCTTGAAATTGCAGTTCTTTCTTCTTATTCCTTGTTTCTTTTTCAAACTCATTTCTCAATCTGTATAATGTTTCTTTTGCCTCAATATCAATTTCTTTCTTCTTACTTAATGCAAGGTTCTCTGCTTCATTAATGATTTCTTTTGCTCTTTTTTCTGCTGTTTTTATTGTTCTTTCAGCAATAAATTTTCTCCACAAATAACCAATTAAAACTGCAATTGCTCCCCATAAAATAAATAAAGGGATAACTAATTTTAAAGTATTTATAGTGGACAATTTAAACCACCTCCTTTACTTTCGCTGTTTTACAGCAAATTAAGTAAAGGAATCATCCGGCAGGACAAAATGAATGAGGAATTAGTGAACTAATTTTTAAATTTATCTTTATTAATCTATATAATTTTTCACTTTTTTTCTTTTTTATTTTCATTTTCGTCATATAATTACCAATTTTACTGAATTTATTGCCGGAAATTCCTTTATCTTATTTAATACCTTTTTATCTATACTCTGGTCAAGATTTAAAACTGTTATTGCTGGACCACCTTTCTTTTTTCTACCAAGTGTCATTGATGCAATATTAACTCCTTCCTTGCCAAGAACTGTTCCAATATGTCCCATTATTCCAGGAGTATCTTCATTATAACAAACAAGTAAATATCCTTTTGGTGATGCATCTACTGAAAAACCATCAATTTTTACTATTCTTTCTTCTTTATTTTCTAATATTGTCCCAGAAACAGATATACTTTTCCCATTGCTTACTTCAACTGTTATAAGATTTACAAATTCGCCTCCTGTTTCCTGCCTTGATTCTCTTAAATTTATTTTCTTCTCCTTTAAAATAAGCGGAGCATTAACAACATTAACTCCATAATTTTTGAAAAGTCCCATTATAATGTAATATCTAACAAGAGTTAGGTCATAATGAACAATTTCTCCATAATAATTTATTACTATATTTTTTATTTCTGACTCTACCATTTGAGAGAGAAAAGAGCCCATTTTTTCCCCTAATGAAAGATACCCCCTTAATTTTTTCATCGTTTCTTCATCAAGATAAGGAACATTTGCTGAATTTCTTACAACTTTTTTTGTAATTGCCTCAACAATTTGTTCTGCTAATTGGACTGCAACATTTTCCTGTGCTTCTTCTGTTGAAGCGCCTAAATGAGGAGTAACAACTACCTGTTCTAATTCAAGTAAAGGTGAATTTTCAGGTGGCTCTTTTTCAAAAACATCTAAACCAGCACCTTTCACTTTCCCTTTTTTTATATATTTATAAAGTGCATCTTCATCAATTATTCCTCCTCTGGCACAATTTATAATATAAACACCTTCTTTCATCATCTCAAATTCTTTTTCTCCAATCATATGATATGTCTGGTCTGTTAAAGGTATATGAAAAGAAATAAAATCTGCCTGTTTTAATAAACCATCTAAACTAATAATAGTTACCCCCATTTCTCTTAAAGCTATTCCTTCTACAAAAGGGTCATAGCCAATTATTTTCATTCCAAATCCCTTCCCAATAGAAGATACTCTTTTCCCAATTCTTCCAAGCCCGATTATTCCAAGTGTTTTATTATGAAGTTCTGTTCCCATAAATTTTTTTCTTTCCCATTTTCCACTTTTTACATGATAATTAGCAGCAGGTATATTCCTGACAAGTGATAGCATAAGAGCAATTGCATGTTCAGCAGCAGAAATGGTATTTCCTTCAGGGGCATTCATAACAATAATTCCATGAGCAGTGGCTGCTTCAACATCAATATTATCCAATCCAACTCCTGCTCTTCCAATTATTTTAAGGTTTTTCCCTCTTTCAATTACATCCTTTGTTATTTTTGTTTCACTTCTTACAACGACTACATCATATTTTTCTATAATATCAAGAAGTTCTTCTACCTTTTTTTTCCCAACCTGAGTAACTTCAAAACCCGCTTTTTCAAGAACTTTTATTCCTGCCTCTTTAAGCGGGTCAGTTACAAGCACTTTAATCTTATCCATTTTTCTCTCCTTCATTTTATAGAAGCAAAATTATCACTTTTGTCCTAGTTTGATAAATTATACTACCCTCTAAAAAAATGTCAAATTAGTGAATTTAGTATATCAAATTGGTATCATTTATTTTGTTACTCCCACTTCTCAAATTCTTTACAAGATGTTTTTTTTATTGTAAATTATCACATCACTACAAAAGGTTAAAAATGTTTTATTTTCTAATTTATGATTTTGTTTTTTTTATTGTTCTTACCTTATTTTTCCCATTTATCTGGAAAAAAATAAGAACAGAAAAGGACTACCCTGGTACATGGAAAGAAAGGTTTGCAATATACAGGAATAACTTAAAAAGGGGAAAAAGAAAAAGGGTCTGGCTTCATACTGTTTCTGTTGGAGAATTTTTATCAATTACACCCCTAATAGAAAAATTAAAAGACATTGATATTGATATAATTGTTTCTTTAACAACGAAGACAGGAAGAAAAGTTGCTATAAGTAAAACCCCTGAATTAAAATATATTTTTTTTCCTTTTGATTTTTATCCCATTATGTTTAAAGCAATATCCTTTTTGAAACCAGATATTATCGTAATTGTTGAAACAGAAATATGGGTGAATTTAATCAGAATCAGTAAGAGAAAAAACATCCCTGTTGTTATGATAAATGGGCGTCTTTCTCCAAAATCATTTAGAAGATATAAAAAGTTAAAATTTCTGACAAAAAGAATACTTCCTCATTTTGAGAAAATTGCGATGAGAAGTGAATCAGAAAAAAGGAAAATAATTTCCTTAGGTGCAAAAAAAGAAAAAATTAGAATATGTGGAAGTATGAAATTTGACCTTGCTTACCAGATGGGACAAACAATAAATAGTGATGAATTTAAAAAATCCCTCAATCTTGGTATAGATAAAAAAATTATTGTTTTTGGTTCAATACATCCAGAAGAAGAGGAAGAAATATGTAAAATATCAAAAGAAATAATTGAAAATTATCCTGAGTGGGATGTAATAATTGCCCCAAGATTTCTTGACAGAAGTAAAATTTTTAATGTTTTAACAGAGATGAAATTACCGTATGTTAAAAGAACAGAAATAAGAGAAAATTTTAGAATTCTTGTTGTTGATACGTATGGGGAACTTAATAATTTCTATTCAATTTGTGAATTTGCTTTTGTTGGAGGAAGTTTAAATAGATGGGGAGGACAGAATCCAATTGAGCCAATTGCATTTAAAAAAGTGGTTATATATGGAAAAGATAATTGGCACTTTTTTATTGAATGGGAAAAAATTAAAAAAGGTGGTGGAGGAATTGAAGTAAATGACTTCAAGCAGTTAAAAGAAAAGGTGTTATTTTTAATAAAGAACGAAAATATAAGAAAAAAAATGGGAGAAGTTGCTTATAAAATTCTACTTCAAAATACAGGAGCAACTGATATAAACTTTGATATTATAAAGGAAACATTAGGGATATAGATATAAAATAATAAAAAGTTTTTATAAAACATTATAATCCCTATTGTGAATTTGACAGTGGGTGATTGTCCTGATAAAATCAAAAATATGGAATTTCAAAAAGTTCAAAGAAAAATTGAAGATTTTTGGCTCAAAAAGGGATGTGTACTATGGCATCCTTATAATGTTGAAGTTGGAGCAGGGACTTTAAACCCTGCAACTTTTTTTGGTATTCTTGGAAATAAAAAATGGAGTGTTGTTTATTTAGAACCATCTGTGAGACCTGCTGATGGAAGATATGGAGAAAATCCTGTTAGATTATATATGCACCATCAGATACAGGTAATAATAAAACCACCTCCTGCCAATATCCAGGATATTTATATTAAAAGTTTAGAATATATAGGACTTAAAAGAAATGAACACGATATAAGGTTTATTGAAGATAACTGGGAAGCACCAACACTTGGAGCATGGGGAGTTGGATGGGAGGTTTGGATTGATGGGCTTGAAATTACACAATTTACCTATATGCAGCAAGTAGGAGGAATTGATTTATTTCCTCCTGCTATTGAGATAACTTATGGGCTTGATAGAATTGTAAAGTTTATTCAAAAAAAAGAAAATATTTATGATATTGTATGGGCAGGTGGCATAAAATTTGGCGATATACAGAAAGCAAGAGAAAAAGATTATTCAATATATAGTTTTGAAATTGCAGATACTGAATTTATATTTAAATTATTTGATATGATTGAAAAAGAGATTGAAAAGGTTCTTGAAAAAAATGTTTTATATCCCGCTTATGATTATGTTTTAAAATTATCTCATATTTTCAATATCCTTGATGCCAGAAAAGCAATAAGTGTTAGTGAAAGAGTTAGATATATTCAGAGAGTGAGAAAATATGCAAGGAAATGTGCTCAACTTTACATAGAAAGAGGGGAAGGTATAATATAAACTGAATAATCAGAACTTTCTTCTTGTAGAGAAGTATGGTTAGGTATAGAGCCGGGATGGTGGAATTGGCAGACACGTACGTTTGAGGGGCGTATGGCTTATGCCGTGGGGGTTCAAATCCCCCTCCCGGCACAGAGAAACAAGAAAGAAGATATTTGAAAACAAAAGAAAAGGAATTAAAACCACACGGCATAAAAAGGGTATGGGAAAAAACTTTTTCCCATATTTATAGTAATACATTTCGCATTGGGGGTATCGTTGGGAAAGGGGAATCACCCCTGTCCCAGGAGCGAAAGCGACGCCGTGGTGGGTTGACCCCCTCCCGGCATTGCAATCATCTTTGATAGGGGATTTAATAAAATCCCGTAAGCATAACTTATCGCTTCGGCGTAGGGATGGTCTGTAAGCAAAACTCTAAACCCTTCTGTGTAAGACAATCCATCCCGGCCTTCCTTTGATAAAGGAAGGAGTAGTTTCCCCCTTTGGAAAAGGGGGTTAAGGGGGATTTTAATTTATATATCCGCCAAAAAACGCAGGATACTATAAAACGTTTTTTGTACCTTGGGATTAAAATATAAACTTAATAAATATTTACAATATTTATAAAAAAAGTATAATAAAAAACTTAGGAGAAAAAAGAAAATTGGCAAAAACACCTTTATGGGAAGATATTTTAATAATAATTTCTATTTTTTCTGTTTGGCCTGCTATTTTAAGAAAAGAAAATATTTTTACAAAGGTTATAATGTTTTTTGCTTTCTTTTTACTTATCTGGGTTTTTATAAGGCGTCTCAAAAGATTTAATAATATGAATAATGAAAAATAAATTATTTTTTTTATTCTTTTTGCTTATTTTTTTAGCAGGATGTTCTTATGAAAAAGAAACATTTAGAAAATTGGAAAAGCAGGGAGATACACTTTTCTCACAGGGTAGAAAAAAAGAAGCAATTGAAAGATGGCAGGATGCCTTAAAATTCAAAAAAACTAGTTGTATTTATGAAAAAATGGTTGTTACACTTATAATGGAAAGAGAAAATGAGCAAGCAACAATGTGGGCTGAACAGGGTTTGACATATTTTCCTGATTGTTGTAATCTTATATATAATTTATCTTATTTATGCCTATTAGAAAAAAATTATGATAAATGTCTTAAAAATATAGAGAGGCTACTGGCAATAAATGAGTATTATCCCGAAGCACATTTTATGAAAGGCATGATTTTTGAGCAAACAGGCAGGATAAAAGAAGCAAAAGAAGAATATGTAAAAGAGATTAATATAAATCCTGGCTGTAAAAAAGCATGGAAAAAAATAAAGGAGATTGGAGATGAAAAGTAAAAGGTGTTTTTTGTTTTTATTGTTTGCTGTTTTTTTATTTTTATATTCAATTTCCTATTCAGAAACATTGACTGATTATTTAAAGTTTTTCTCTTCTTTCAATTCAAGAATTCCTGGTTATGAGGGTAATAAAAAGTCAGCAGAATATATTGAGGAAAAATTTAAAGAGATTGGATTGGTAAATGTCAAAAAGGAAGAGTTTTTTACTTCAATTCCTATTGAAAAATATTCTTATATTAAAGTTGGAAATGAAGAAATAAAAATTTATTCCTTATGGCCAAATCTTGTAAGAACGACAACTCTTCCACCAGAAGGTCTTGAAGGAAAACTTTTTTATGCTGGTAAAGGAGACCTTAAAAATTTAGATGGGAAAGATATTGAAGGAGGTATTGGTGTTCTTGATTTTGATTCTGATGATAGTTGGACCACACTTGCAGGATTTGGAGTAAAAGGATTTATATTTTTAAGTTCTCCAGATATAGAAAGGAAAGAAGCAGAAAAGAAGTTTTTAAGAATACCAGTTAATGTTCCTAGGTTTTATGCAGGGGAAAATTCAGATAAAATAAAGGCACTTGCAATAAAAGAAGAAAAAGTTAAGTTATTTTCAAAAGTTGACTGGGAAAATGTTCCTAACTACAATATTTATGGAACAATTGAAGGTAATGACCCAAAACTCAAAGATGAAATAATTCTTTTAGAAAGTTATTATGATAGTATAAGTGTTGTACCCTCTATTGCTCCTGGGGCTACTTCTGCATGTGGTATCTCAACACTTTTAAAACTTGCAGAGTTTTTTGCAAATAGTCATCCCGAAAGAACTCTTGTTTTTCTTGCAACTTCTTCTCATTTTGAATATCTTAAGGGTATAGATAATTTTATTCAGAATCATTCAAGAAAAGAAGAACCATTTTTTTCAAGAATTCCCAAAAAAGAGAAAATATTACCAGCCCTTTCTATTTGTTTAGAACTTTCAGATGGTTCAGATGAACTCGCAATATGGCATAATTCCTATGATTTTTATAAACAGAGATATTTTGCTCCATTTGCTAAAAAATTTCTTTCCTATTCAGAAAAAGTTTGTACAAAACTTGGGGTTGACCCACAAACAGCCCTTATGAATGGAGTAAGTCCTGAAAAAGGAATAATATGGCAAACATTTCTTCCAGAAGCAATAAGAACCGATGGCGAGTACCTGATTTTATCAGGAAACCCTGCAATTTCATTTGTTACTGCAAATGATGGAAGATGGAGAGTTGATACACCTGTTGATACATTTGAGAATCTTAATTTAGAAAATATCGAAAAACAATTTATATTTCTTCAAAACATTCTGGATATTGCATTAAATGACAAGGACTTTTTCCCTGATACAGAACTTGAATTAAAAGATACTATGTCAAGTTTAATTCCAAAAATTGTAACATTTAATCCTAAAAAAAGTTTTGTACCAAACGACCCTGTTAACGAAGGTCTTGTAGTTCCTCGTATGATTTATTATAATCCTGGCCTTTATTCAATGAAAACATTTATAGGGGTAAGAGGAGACATTATTGAGATGACCAATAAAGATGGTGAAGTTAATATTTCAAGATTCTCAAAATTCTCTCCACCACTAGAAGTTTATATTTATGCGTTTTTCATTGATAAAAATACAGGAGAAATAACTTTAACAACTGACCTTGGTGTAAATGGAGACCAACAGTATCCTATTAAAACCTTGATTGATTACAAAGAGAAAAAGAAAACAACTGTGCTTTTTAAATGTAAACCAATATCATTATTTGGATTAATTGACCCTCAGTATCTTGTTTCATTAGATAAATTAGATGTTTTTGACCTTTCGAATTCTACTCCTGATGCATACGGGTACTATCTTGAATATCCATTATTTATTCCTTTTATCTGGTCATCTGATTCTGAACCAGCCGGTTGTATTTTTGCAAAATTTAATTCAAAAATAAAAGTAATTGGAGAATCAGGACCATTAGGCAAGCGACTTCTCCTTCTCAATTCAAAACAAACATTAAATAACAAAGAAGATGCAGAAGGACTTGGTTTTGATGTAGATAGTATTGAGGCAATTTACAATATTCCTTATCAGGGCGCAAAAGATATGATAATCCTGGATACTTATAGAAGAGTAAACTTTGAAAAGTATGGGATTAGAAATGAAAGATTAAAGGACTTACAAATTGCCTCAAATGAATTTTTAGAACAAGCAACGAAAGCAAAAAAAGAGAAAAAATGGTATGATTTTTTAAAATTTTCAAGGCAGGCGCAGGCAATTGAATCAAGAGCATACCCAGATGTAAAAGGAACTGCTAATGATGTTGTTAAAGGTATTATTTTCTACTTCATACTTTTGCTTCCCTTTGCATATTTTGCAGAAAGATTGTTTTTTTCCTTTTCAAAACTTGAACAGAGAATTGCCGGTATATCAGGAATATTTCTTGTGGTGTACTGGATAATGCGACTTGTTCATCCTGCTTTCAAACTCACCAACGCACCAGAAGTAATACTTCTTTCTTTTATTGTTCTTGCTCTTTCTGTTGTTGTTCTTTCAGTTATTACTTCTAAATTTGAAGAACAGATGCAGAGAATGAAAAGAGAAACATCCAATGTTTATGAAACAGATGTCGGAAGAATAACTGCTACTACTACTGCTTTTTCCTTAGGGGTAGCAAATATGAAAAGAAGAAAAGTTAGAACAATGCTCACAGCAATTACTTTAATACTTCTAACATTTACAGTACTATCTTTTACTTCAATAAAATCATATCTTAAATTCAACCAATTATTAAGACCAAATACTCCACCATACACAGGAATTTTATTAAGAGACCGCTCATGGGCTCCTTTACAAAAATTTGCTCTTCAATATACGGAAGATGAGTTTTCTTCAAATAGTATTATTTCACCAAGAGGATGGTATGTCCTTAGCCAATTAGGAAATAAAACTGCTGTGGAAGTAAAATGTGGTGATGAAATATTTCTTTCTTCTGGAATTTTAGGGTTATCTCCTCAAGAAAGTGAAATTTCTCCTATTAAAGACACAATTATTTCTGGGAAATGGATTGAGGGGAACAGTGAAAATAATGTTTTAATTTCTAAAAAAATAGCAAATGCACTTAAATTAACAAACGAAGATATTGGAAAAACATTGAATATATATGGGAAACAATTTACTTTAATAGGAATATTTGACGGGAAAAAATTAGGACAGATAAAAGATATGGACGATGAACCAATTACTCCTGTTGATTTTTCTTCTTTACCTGAGAAAGAAGTAAATAAAATGAAGATGGAAAAATCAGCTCAGGTTTATACTTCACAGGCAAAATTACAGACATTTACCCATGTAGAAGGTGAAAATACCATTATATTGCCTTATAAAACACTTTTAAAAATGGGTGGTACTCTGCACTCAATTGCTGTTAAATTTTCTCCAGAAATTACCTCACCTGCAACTACTGTTGAAAACTTCATTACAAAACTTGCTATTATTCTTTTTGCTGGCTATGAGAATAAAACATTTGTATATAGCAGTATGGGAATGACATCCTTTGCTGGTTTAACTAATTTGATAATTCCAATTTTAATTGCTGCTTTAATTGTACTTAATACAATGTTAGGTTCTGT
>DAOOVW010000008.1:10981-45483 GCA_035370465.1 bacterium
TAATTCCAATTTTAATTGCTGCTTTAATTGTACTTAATACAATGTTAGGTTCTGTTTATGAAAGATTAAGAGAAATTGGGACTTATAGTGCAATTGGGCTTGCTCCTGTGCATATTGCTTCTTTATTTCTTGCTGAATCACTTGTCTATGCTGTTTTAGGTGCAGTTGCAGGATATTTATTAGGACAGATTCTTTCAAAAATTTTAATGGCAACAGACCTTTTAAAAGGGCTTGTTTTAAATTATTCTTCAATGTCTGCTGTATTTTCAACAATAATAATATTTATAACTGTAATTCTTTCAACAATTTATCCAGCAAGAAAAGCATCTCAAATGGCTGTTCCTGATGTCACAAGAAAATGGATTCTGCCTGAACCAAGGGGAGATAAGTGGGAATTTGAATTTCCATTTACAGTAAGTCAATATGAAGTTTTAGGACTTGTTACATTTCTTACAGAATATTTTAATTCTTTTCAGGATGTTTCACTTGGAAATTTCTATACAAATGGAGCAAAACTTATATATGAAAAACATCAATCAGGAAAGAAAAAATATATTTTAGAAACAGAAATATATCTTTCACCTTTTGACCTTGGAGTAGGTCAAAACTTCAAAATGGTTTTAGAACCATTAGGACAATATGACTTTTATACTATTAATTTAGAAATGGAAAGAAAAAGTGGCGAGTCAAATGATTGGAAAAGACTTAACAGACGATTTCTTGATAATATAAGAAAACAATTTCTAATATGGAGAACTGTTAGTTCAGAAATAAAAAAGGAATATACAAAAAAAGGGAAAGAACTTTTAAATCTATAAATGTAAAATGTAAAGAGTAAAGTGCGTTTTCCAGCATCCGTCACTTTTTGTGGAGGATGTAAAGTTAAAATGTAAAATTGAAAACGAAGAAGAAAAATTTAAAATTTTAAGTTATAATTTTAAACTTTACACTTTTAGTTTTGCATTATTAAGTTGTAATTTGCTACTTAAAAAGGAAGGTATAAATGGAAAATAAAATTAAAGATGACTCCTATCAGGTAGAAATTGAAGAACCATTTCAAGAGGGATTTAATAAGAAAACAGTTCTGGCCGCTCTTTTTATTGGATTTTTGATGCTTCCAGGTTCAATATATTTAGGACTTATTACAGGAGTTGGACTTGGAGGTGCTGCTCAATGGGTAACAGTTATTCTTTTAGTTGAAATTGCAAAAAGGTCATTTGTTCAATTAAAAAAACAGGAAGTTCTTATTATTTATTTAATAGCACATTCTCTTGTTGCTGCTGGAATTACTATCGGAACAGCAAGTTTAGTTTTACAGGGAGGTGCTTTTAGTGATTTAATATGGAAACAATATCTTGTTCAGTCACCTTATGCAGAATCATTTGGTTTAACACCACATATTCCTTCCTGGGCAGTTCCACCAGCTGGTTCAGAAGTACTTCTTAAAAGGACATTTTTAAGTAGAGTTTGGCTTATTCCAATTTTACTTATCATAATTCACAATGTACTTTTTAGAATTAACTATTTTTCACTTGGCTATATACTTTTTAGAATTACAAGTGATAGAGAAAAACTTGCATTCCCAATGGCTCCTGTAGCATCAGAAGGAGCAATAGCAATGGCTGAAGTAAGTGCTAAAAAAGATACATGGAGATGGAAAGTTTTTAGCATATCAGCAATGATAGGGGTAATATATGGCGCTTTTTATACTGTAATTCCAACTATAACAGGACTTTTAATGACAAAACCATTTCAAATTATTCCAATTCCATGGCTTGATTTTACTGAAAAAATTGGGTTAATTTTTCCTGCTGCTATTTTGGGATTTGTAACTGACCTTGGTTCTATTTTTACTGGGTTTGTTCTCCCATTTTGGGTTGTATCTGGGACATTTATTGGTTCTATTGTTGCCAGTGTCCTTTTAAATCCTATTCTATATAAAAGAGGAATTATAAAAAACTGGCAACCAGGTATGACTGCTGTGCCTGCAAATGTTGTATCACAGATGGATTTCTGGGTAAATATTATGATTGCTGGAGCAATAGTTGTTGGTATTATTGGTGTTGTTAGAGGATTGGGTAATTTTATAAAAACAAAAAATACGGTAACAACAGAAAAGAAACTTCCCGCTGGGAGAGGTGATTATCCAATACCTATTGCTTTTGGTATATGGTTTATTGCTACTTTAATTTACATAATAATATGCCATATTCTTGTTCCTAAATTTCCTGTAATTCTTTTTATATTTTTTGGTTTTATTTTAACTCCATTTTTAAGTTATACTTCTGCAAGGATGTTTGGAATAACAGGAGTAGCAGGTGGAAGTGATTTCCCTATGGTCAGAGAAGCAACATTTATATTAAGTGGTTATAAAGGTGCAGATATATGGTTTGCTCCAGTTCCATATTTCGTTATTGGAGGGCAGGTTCAAACATTTAAACAATTAGAATTAACAAGAACAAAATTTACTTCCTGGTATAAAGGTGAGTTTACTGCACTTGGCATAATGCTTTTTTGTAGTTTTCTTTTCTGGTCAATTATATGGAGAATGAACCCAATACCATCTTCAACATATCCTTTTGTTCAAAAAATGTGGCCCATGAGTGCAATATTCCAGAGTTTATGGGCAACAAGCACTCTTGAAACAGGACAGAATTGGATGATTAAAGCAATAAAACTAAAATATATTTCTGGTGGGGCAGGTATTTATTTTCTTCTTTACTTCCTATTTACTATTTTCAAATTCCCCATTTTCATGTTCTATGGAATTATTGGAGGTGTTGCCATGATGCCCCATTATGTTCTACCAATGTTTTTCGGTGCTCTCCTTGGAAAATTTTATTTTTCAAAGAAAATTGGTAAAGAAACATGGAGAAAGTATACACCAATAATTCTTGCTGGTTATGCATGTGGTATGGGACTTATAGGTATGATTTCAGTCGCAGTTGCTCTTATTGCAAAAACAATATTTCAAATAATCTTCTAAATATTTAATTCCTCTAAATAATCAGGGACATATATTGAAGAGGACAATTTTTCCTTTAAAAAAGAAGAAAATTCACTTATAACTTCTTCTTCTCCATGAATAAGGAATATATTTTTCACATTTTTAATTTTATCTATCCAGAAAAATAGTTCATTTCTATCAGCATGGGCAGAAAATCCATTTATACTTTCAACTCTTGCTTTTAATGGATAAAATTGTCCAAGTATTCTAATGTTTTCTTTTTTTTCAAGTATTTCTCTTCCAAGCGTTCCTTTTGCTTGATAACCAACAAAAAGTATTGTACATTCTTCTCTTGTTATATTTGTTATTAAATGATGTTTTATTCTTCCACCAGTACACATTCCACTACCTGCCATTATAATTGACGAACTTTTTATATGATTTATTGCTTTTGATTCATTAACACTTCTTGTAAATTTTAGAAGTGGAAAATCAAAAGGCGAATTTCCCTGTTTGAACATTTTCCTTGTTTCTTCGTCAAAATATTCAGTGTACTTTTCAAAAACCTCAGTAATACTAATTGCCATAGGACTATCAACAAAAACAAAAATATGAGGGATTTTATCTTCAATTAAAAGTTTTTTTAAAAAATAAAGCAATTCCTGCGCTCTTTCAATCGCAAAAGTCGGAATTACAACATTTCCTCCTTTTTGAACTGTTTCATTAATAATATCTCCAAGTTTTTCTCCTCCCTGATTTTCACTTTCATGTATCCGATTACCATATGTGCTTTCCATAAAAACAATGTCTGCGGAAGAAAAAAAAGTCGGGTCTTCTAAAATTACTTTATTCCATCTACCAATATCTCCTGAGAATATTATTTTTTTAATTTCTCTTCCTTCTTTAATTACCAGTTCTACCATAGAGGATCCTAAAATATGTCCTGCATCATGAAATGTAAAACTTATATTATCTGAAACTATAATTTCTTCTCTATATTTCTTTGGTCTAAATAAGGAAAAAACATTTTCTGCGTCTTCAATTGTATAAAGTGGGATTTCAGGAAATGGAGTTATTCTTCTTTCTTCCTGGTGTCTAATTCTTTTCTTTTCTGCATCTTCTTCCTGTAATTTCGCAGAATCAAGTAAAACAATTCTTGTAATTTCTTCTGTTGGATATGTACAATAAATTTCTCCTTTAAATCCATCTTTAACAATTTTTGGTAAATACCCACAATGGTCAAGATGTGCGTGAGTTAAAATTATAAAATCAATTGTATCAGGACTAACAGGTAAATCCTGCCAATTTCTATTTTTAAACTCTCTCTCTTGGAAAAGACCACAATCAATAAGAAACCTTTTTTCTTTTGTTTCAATAAGAAATTTTGACCCAGTTACATTTTTTCCTGCTCCAAGTATTTTTAATTTCATTACATTCCCCTTTTAATTATAACTTCATTGTGCCCCTGGCCCGACTTGAACGGGCGACACGCGGTTTAGGAAACCGCTGCTCTGTCCATACTGAGCTACAGGGGCATATTTTCGTAATATAATTACAACTGAAAGTTTGTAAATAAAAAATCCAATTTTGATTTTACCTTATTTTTATTTATTTTAAAAATACTGAATTGAGATATATTAAATTTTTATATGTTGAACACTGGTATCCTTGCGCAAAAAATTTTAGGAAAGAAGAATGGGTAAAATAAAATAGACACGATGGTAGAGTAGAAAGTTCAAACAGAAATTTTTTCTTTAGTTTCTATGGGGAGAAGTTTATCTAAATCAATATGTTTTGAAGCAGAAAGAATTTCAATACCAGCAATTTTCCCTCTTTCATCCATATCAATTGTTATATCATCTGTAAGATTTTTACATACTACTTCTTTTATATCTTTAAATTTCAAATACAAAACATCATATTTACTATCATAAGTTATTTTCATTTTCTATCCTCCCATTTTCCAAAATATACATAAACTGTAATAACTATCAACTGGTTCTTTTCTTCTTTATATATTACCCTGATTTTCTTTTGAGAGTAAAATTTATCCTGCCATTTTTTCCCATAGGGGGAAACCATCTCTTTTGCCTGTATGGAATATCTAACTTCATATCTTTGCCCTTTTTTAATTGTTTCTTCAACTTCTGAAATATTTGCTCCTCTGTTTTTAATTCTATCCCTGGCGTGTTCTATAATTATAATTCTTTTCCCCATTTTTATATTTTAATACATTTGGGGAAAATTTGAAAAGAAAAATTTCCTCTGTGCCAAATTGGAGTGTAAAAGAATGAAAAATTATGAAATATAGTGAAGAAAAAAAATATTTTAAATGCTTATCCTTCTTTGTTTTCCTTAATTTTCTTTAGTTTTTAGATTTTGGTTTTTTAGGTTTAGGAAACCGTTGTTCTGTCCATACTGAGCTACAGGGGCATATTTTCGTAATATAATTACAACTGAAAGTTTGTAAATAAAAAATCCAATTTTGATTTTACCTTATTTTTATTTATTTTAAAAATACTGAATTGAGATATATTAAATTTTTATATGTTGAACGCTGGTATCCTTGCACAAAAAATTTTGGTAGAGTGAAGGGGAAAAAATAAAATAGACACGATGGTAGAGTAGAAAGTTCAAACAGAAATTTTCTCTTTATTTGCTATAGAAATTTGTTATATAATACATTTCTAGAACAACCAAATAATTTTTGATAAAGAGAAAATAATAATATTCATATAAATATTAAAAAGGAGAAAAAATGGGTATTACAATAAGAAGAGAATTGTATGTAAAAGCACAGGATAAAAATATGTGTGAATGGCGTTCTCAAAAATATGTCAATGGGGAAGGACTAAAAAGAGTGGAAATTAGAAGTTTAGAAGGAGAATCCGACTGGAGTAGTGGCTTATTTGAGAGATATTCTGATGATAATGGGCGTACATGGAGCCAATGGAAAGATATATATTCACAGGGATATGAAAAAAAAGGAGAAGATGAAATTTCCACTAACTATGGCTGTGAAACATATAATCCACAATATAAACATTTTGTATCACTTATGATGAACAGGATATTTTTAGGTGGACATACTCAGGCATACAAAAGATTTTGGGAAAAGGGCGAAGCAGGATTTATTGACCATTGTTTTCTATCAGTTCGTAACGATAAAAGCCAAAATAGTTCAGTGAAACTAATTAAATATGAAGAAGGGGCTGATTATGATCCTGATAACTGGCTTAACCCGGAATATATCACTCGTAATCGTGCTTATTTTGGATGTAATATTGATATTTTGAATAATGGAGAAATAATTTTCCCCATCGGTGCTAATGTTAAGGCATGTTGCCGTATTCTCTCCCTAAACATCAATGATATATTCCCTTCCTGCCCAGATATTATGTGTGGTATGATTGTAGTGCGTGGTATATTTAACCAATCTTCTGGAAACTATGATTTTATATTTTCTAAACCAGTTGTTATAAGTGATTTGAAATCTTCCAGAGGTATTGATGAACCTGCAGCAATATCCCTGCCATCAGGTAGAATTATTGCTGTATTCCGTGGAAGTAATGTTGAATGCAAGGATTGGAATACTCGTATAGAACCTGGCACTCCTTCACATAAATGGTATTGTTGGTCTGATGATGGTGGAAAAACATTCACTGACCCTGTTCCATGGCACTTTGATAATAGAGAGGTTTTTTACTCTCCTGCCTCTATTTCTAATTTTATCAAAAGTATAAGTAATGGGAAGATATATTGGATTGGGAACATTACTGGATATAATGCTTATGGAGGACATCCTCGTTATCCTCTGGTAATAGCAGAAGTTAATGAGAGAGGGCTACTTAAAAAAGAGACATTGACTATAATTGATACTAGGCAGGAAGGAGAAAGTAAAGAAGTGCAACTTTCAAATTTCAGTATTTTACAGGATAGAGAAACAGGACTTATAGAACTCTACCTAACAAAAATAGGACAACACGAAGGATATACATGGTGGGCAGATTGTTATAGATATTTTATTGATGTTAATAAATAAGGGATTTCGTCACATTTTAAACATTTAATATATCTTCTTTAACAAAAGTAATTTTTTCTCTATACATTACAAGAAATAATCAGAGAGAATTTTTGTTTTTCTCTCCCTTTATAAAATCCTATCATGATTTCTGAAGGAGCAGGTCGGAATGAATTTATTTATTGTTTTTACTCTATGTTTTTGTGTCCAATGGCTCCTTTGGACCTAATATATGGGTTTCACTAAGGTCTTACAATACATTTGGGGAAAATTTGAAAAGAAAAATTTTCTCTGTGCTAAATTAAAAAAGGAAAGTTGACCAGAAATACCTTATAAAGTAAAATTTAACTACTATGGACATGAATAAAATTGAGGAAAAATTTGAAATTATTAAAAAAAATACTGTTGAAATAATAAATGAGGATGAATTAAAGAAGAAAATAAGAAAGTCAATAGAGGAAAAAAGACCATTACGGGTAAAATATGGAATTGACCCAACTGCTCCTGAAATACATTTAGGTCATACAGTTCCAATAAAAAAACTAAGGGACTTTCAAAGATTGGGGGATAAAATTCTATTTCTTATTGGTGATTTTACTGCAAGAATTGGAGACCCAACTGGCAGAAAAGAAACAAGACCTATCCTCTCTGTTGAAGAAATTAAAAAAAATTTATTAAGATATAGACAACAGGTTGCAAAACTCCTTGATATTGAGAAAGTTGAATTTGTGTATAATTCTACATGGCTTGCTAAACTTAAACTTGAAGAAATAATAGAACTGACATCTATTTTTACTGTTGCTCAAATTCTTGAAAGAGATGATTTTACAAAAAGATATAAAGAAGGATATCCAATATATCTTCATGAATTTTTTTATCCACTTTTACAGGGATATGATTCTTATCATTTAAAAGCAGATATAGAAATTGGAGCAACAGAACAAAAGTTTAATTTACTTGCAGGAAGGACAATTCAGGAATTTTTTGGACAGAGTAAACAGGTTGTTATTACAATGCCTATTTTAGTTGGAATAGATGGAAAATTAAAAATGAGTAAATCATATGGAAATCATATTCCAATAGAAACAACACCTGATGAAATGTTTGGGAAAATTATGTCAATTCCTGATGACATTATGAAAGATTACTTTTTACTTCTTACAGGTATCCCTTCTGAAATTTTTAGTAAAAAAATAGAAGAAAACCCAAGACAGGCAAAGTGTTTTTTAGCAAAAGAAATTGTCAGAGAATTTTTTGGAGAAGAACAAGCAAGAAAAGCAGAAGATAAATTTAATAAAATTTTCAGAGATAAAGAAACTCCGGAAGAAATACCTGAATTTAAAATCCCTGCCGACCTTCTTGAAGATAGCAAAGTAAATGTCATTGATTTAATATATGCCTCTGGAATTATTAGTTCAAAATCAGAAATAAAAAGATTAATTTCCCAAGGTGGAATTAAAATAAATGGAGAAAAAGTAAAAGATACTGATTTTGTTTTTGAAGTAAAGGACGGACAAATTATAAAAATAGGAAAAAGAAAATTTCTGAAAATAAAGAGGTGAAAATGGAAAATATAAGAGAAAAACTAACTGAATATGGTAAAAAAATTGTAGAGAAAAAACTTGTTGCTGGCTCAGGTGGAAATATAAGTGCAAGAGAAGGAAATTTTGTTTATCTTTCTCCAAGCGGTTTTTTTCTTGATGATATAAAAAACAACGAGTGGGTAAAAGTTGATATAAAAACAGGTGAAATTTATGGAGAGTTAAAGCCAACATGTGAAATTTCAACGCATCTGGGTATTTATAAAGAAAGAGAAGATGTAAAAGTTGTTTTTCACACTCACCCACCATTAACAGTTGGGTTGATATCCTCTGGAATGGACTTTAAACCATTTTTTCCGGATTTTGTCGCTGTTTTAGGGAAAGAAGTTCCTGTAATTGATTATGTTCCACCAGGTGGAGAAGAAATGAGAAAAAGAGTTGTTGAAAAAATAAAAAATTCTAATGTAGTGCTGATAAGAAATCATGGTGCTATTTGTATAGGAGAAACATTTAAAGAGGCATTTGCAAGAGCATGGCTGGTTGAAGATACAGCAAAAAGTTTAATTGCCTCACTTATATCTGGTAAATTAAGGTATTTTACAAAAAAGGAAATTAAAGGAATAGAAAACCTTGAATCAGAAGATTACAGAAAAGCAATCCTTAAAAAAATGGAATAATGAAAGAAAAATGGAAAGTTGATAAAAAGAATATTTTATTAAAAAATGTCCTGATAGCAGGGATATTAAATATAACCTCTGATTCTTTTTATGATGGTGGAAAATTTATTGATATTGAAAAAGCAATTGTAAGAGGAAAAGAAATTATAAAGGATGGAGCGGATATAATTGATATAGGAGGAGAATCATCAAGACCTGGTAGTATTCCAATAAGTGAAAAAGAAGAAATTAAAAGAGTTATACCTGTAATAAAAGAACTTTCAAGTGAAAATATAATTATCTCAGTTGATACATATAAATCAAAAGTGGCAGAAGAAGCAATAAAAAATGGTGCAAAAATTATAAATGATATTTCTGCTTTAGAGATGGATAGGAAATTAGTAAATATATTAAAAACAAGTGAGTGTGGGTATGTTTTAATGCATATGAAAGGTACCCCAAAAATTATGCAAGAAAATCCATACTATAAAGACACAATTGGTGAAATCACAGAATTCTTTAAAGTAAAATTAGAATATATTGAAAAAAATGGAATTGATATTGAAAGAGTTGTAATAGACCCTGGAATTGGATTTGGAAAAAGAGTTATTGATAATATCCTTATTCTAAAACATCTTGATAAATTCAAAAAATTTAAGAGACCTATTTTTATTGGAACTTCAAGAAAAGCATTTATAGGGAAAATTTTGAATTTAGAAGTTGAACAACGACTTGAAGGTTCTCTTGCAACAGTTGTTTATGCATACTTAAAAGGAGGTAGAATTTTCAGGGTTCATGATGTAAAGGAAACAAAAAGAGTACTTGATATTATACAGGCAATAGAAAATGAGAATATTGGGACTTGATATAGGGACAAAAAGAATAGGAGTTGCAATAAGCGATGAAAGTTGTACTATTGCAAGAGGACTTGGAATTCTTGAAAGAAACGGGAAAGAGATAAATAAAATTAAAGAAATAATTGAAAAATATAATATTGAAAAAATTATTTATGGACTTCCTTTAAGGATGGATGGTTCAATAAGTGGACAAACAGAATTAGTTATTTCCTTTATTTCAAAACTAAAAAACGAGATAAAAATCCCTTTAAAAGAATGGGATGAAAGATTGAGCACAAAAAATGCAGAAACAATTTTAATTCAAGCAGACATAAGTAGGAAAAAAAGAAAAAAACTTATTGATAAACTTTCTGCTCAAATAATTTTACAGAATTACCTTGATTCAAAAACCCTTGAAAATAAAACCATTGAGGATATAGAACATGAATATTAACTTGCTTGATAAAATTTTTCATGGAGTCAAAATAAAAATACAAAAAGTAAGAATAAAAAAGTGTTATTACTATATTCCCCTCTACACATTTTTGACTTTTTATGTATGACTGGTTATAATTCAAAAAATTAATAATTTAGCCAATTAAAAAGGAGATATTATGAGAAAAATTAAATGCGCAGTTGTTGGAACGGGTATTTTTGGCGAATTACATGTTGAAACATATGCCTCTTACGATAAGGCAGACCTTTTAATTATTTGTGATTCAAATGAAGACAGAGTAAAAAAAGTAAGTAAGAAATATAATGTAAAATATACTCTGGACTATAAAGAAGTTGCAGAAAATGAGGAAATAGAGGCAGTAAGTGTTGCAACTCCTGATTTTGCTCATAGAGATATAGTTGTTGAAATGCTCCAAAAGGGTAAACATGTTCTTGTTGAAAAACCAATGGCAACAAATGTTAAAGATGCCGAAATAATGCTTGAAGCCGCCAAAGAAAGTGGAAAAATTTTAATGATTGATTTCCATAATAGATTTAATCCTGCGTTTATTCAGACAAAAGAGAGATTTGATAATGGGGACTTTGGAGATATTGGAATGATTTATACAAGAATGAGTGATGCAATATCTGTCCCTCTAAAATGGTTTTCCTGGTCAGACAAAAGTGGTCCACAATGGTTTTTATTCCCTCATATTGTTGACCTTGTAACATGGATAAGTGGAGAAAAGGTAAAAAAGGTTTATGGTATAGGTAAAAAAGAAGTTTTAAAATCACATGGACTTGATATTTATGATACAGTAACAGGGATTCTTGATTTTGGAAAGTTTTATGCAACTGTTGAGACATCATGGATTATACCTGAGGTATGGACATCAATATGTGATTTTTATTTTAAATTAGAAGGAAGTAAAGGAAGAGTTGAAGCGGATTTTGGAGATATGGGATTGAAAATAGCATCTGATGTAAAAAAGACAATGGAAATTCCTTTATATACTGGATATATCCCAACTTATGGAAAATTACAGGGATTTCAACCACTACCAATTATGTATTTTATTGATTGTATACTGGAAAATAAGAAACCATTTATTACTCCTGAAGAGGGTTTAGAAAATGTAAAAATAATTTCTTCTATTATAAAATCAGTTGAGACAGGAAAAGTTGTTGAAATTTAAGGAGGATAAAAATGAAATTAGGAATAGTAACTTATCAGATTGCGGCTGATTGGGACATTGATACAATAATTGAAAAGTGTAAGAAATTAGGTTATGAAGGTGTGGAATTAAGAACCGGCCATAAACACGGTGTTGAAACAACTCTTTCAAAACAAGAAAGAGAGGATATTAAAAAGAAATTTCAAGAGAGCAATATTAAACTTGTTGGGCTGGGAAGTGTTTTTGAATATCATAGTCCCGATAAAGAAGAATTAAGAAAAAATATTGAAGGAACAAAGGAATATATAATTTTAGCCAAAGATGTAGGGGCAGAGGGAGTAAAAGTAAGACCAAATGCTTTTCCTGAAAATGTTCCAAGAGAAAAAACAATAGAGCAGATTGGTATATCTTTGAGAGAAGTATCTTCTTTTGCTGCCGATTACGGGATAAAAATACGACTTGAAGTTCATGGGAAAGAAACATCCTATCCTTATTATATAAAACAAATGATAAATATAGCAAACCATCAAAATTTATATATTTGTTGGAATTCAAACATCACAGATATTGATGAAACAGGTTCAATTGAAAAAAATTTTAACCTGCTTAAAGATAAAATTGATATATGCCATATAAATGAGTTATGTAATGAATACCCGTGGATAGAACTTTTTAAACTTTTAAATCGTATAAATTTTGATGGATTTTGTCTTGCAGAAATTCAGGCAAGTTCAGAACCAGATAGATTACTTTCTTATTATAAAGTTCTTTTTAACACTTATAATAAAATTGTTCAAACTGAAAAATAAAAAATTATGCGAATTGAAGTTGCCATAATGTATAGTACACCCCTTGCTTATCAAGTAGTTGCTGATGTGTTCCTTCTTCAACAATTGTTCCATCTTTAAGAACAATTATTTTATTAACTTTTTTTAATGTTGAGAGTCGGTGAGCAATTATAAAAGATGTTCTATTTTCAAGTGTCTGGTCAATTGCTTTTTGTATCATTTTTTCTGATTCTGTGTCAAGAGAAGAAGTTGCCTCATCAAAAATTAAAATATCAGGGTCTTTATAAATTGCTCTTGCTATTGAAATTAATTGCTTCTGCCCTCCTGATAAAGTTATTCCTCTTTCACCAACAATCGTATTTTCTCCTTCTGGCAAAGAATTTATTAACTGCGCTATTCCATCCATTTTTATTACTTCTTTAAACCTTTCTTCATTTTCAAATCCAAGTGTTATATTTTCTTTAACTGTTGAATGAAATAAAACTGGTTGCTGTGAAACAAAACCAATATGCTGTCTTAAAGAATTTATTTTATATTCTTTAATATTTTTCCCATCAATTAAAATTTCACCTTTTTCAGGGTTATAAAATCTCAAAAGAAGTCCTACTAAAGTTGTTTTTCCAACGCCAGTTGGCCCAACTATCCCTATTTTTTCACTTTTTTCAACTATAAAACTTATTCCTTTTAAGACCTGTTTCCCTTCAAAAGAAAAAAACACATCTTTAAACTCAATATTTTTTTTAAGTCCCATAAAGACATCTTTCCCTTCTTCAACAACTGAACTTTCTGTATCAAGAACGGAAAATACTCTTGGTAAAGCAGAACTTGCCTGTTTTATCAATCCATATGTCTCTCCAATTCCTTTTAATGGACTTATCATTGAAAGAAGAGCAACAAAAAACAAAAATAAAAAGCCAGTACTCATTCCCCCATTTATTATTTTAACTGCTCCGTAATAAATAAGTCCACTTGATGCAACTGCTCCTGCAAATTCAGTAAATGGAGATATTATAAGCAATCTTTTTACCATACTTATTACATTTTTAAATATATTTTCATTTTCCTTCTTAAATTTCTCTTTCATATATTCTTCTCTGTTGTACACCTTTATAATTTGCTGTCCATATACACTTTCATTTATAACATTACCAATTTCTCCATATGCTATCTGTATTTTTTTGCCTAATTTTCTTAATTTATTTCCCATTTTAAAAACAGGATAAAGAATAACAGGGAACATAAATATTGAAAGTAGACTCATTTTCCAATCAATTGTAAAAATTATTACAAAGTAGGAAAAAGTGAGTAATATTGGAAATACAAATTTAGGGAAAAATGATTCAAAAACAACATTTAGAAGGTTAACATCATAAATTATTCTTGTTGTTAATTCACCCGTTTGTTTTTTTGCAAAAAAATCATCTGATAAACTCATAATTTTTGTGTAAAGTAATTCCCTTACATCAGTCAATAACCTTGTTGAGAAACATCTATAAAAATAATTCTGTAAATAAAAAAATAGCCCTTTAAGAAAAAGAATAGTTATTAAAAAAATAAGAAGGTATTTCAAAAGTAATAAGGATGGGAGTTGGTTTATTTTAAAAATCAATGGTTCTATTTTAATTTTTATAATTTGAGGTAAATTTTCTGGCAGAATAATTTTTTCTTTTTTAACAAGGACTTTATCCATTAAAGGTACTATTGCTGAAAGAGAAACACCATTGGCAAAAACAGAAAGAATTGTAAAAAAGATACCTGCCACGAGTAAGTGCCACCTAACTTTTACATAATTTTTAATTTTAAAGAATTCTTTTATCATTTTTTCCCTTTTGTCAGTTCTAAAATAAATTCTGCAACTTTTTTGCTTACACCTTCCTCTCCAATTTTTTCTTTTAAATATTTAAAACTTTTAATTTCTTTTTGATATATTTCTTTTTTACCAATTAAATCAATAATATCTTTCTTCACCTTTTCTTTTGGTATTTTTTGTATATACTCAGGAACGACATTTTCTCCTATAAAAAGATTAACTGGACTTACCATGTTTAATTTTACCATACATCTACCAATAAAATAATTTAAAAAAGATGTTTTATAAAAAACGATTAGTGGTTTCAATAAAAGAGATACTTCTAAATTAACAGTGCCACTTGTAGATAAAATTAAATCTGAATTTTCAATTAAAGTGTACGGGAAACCTTTAAAAATTTCAAACTCAATTCTTTTTCTTTTACATATTTTTTTTATAACCATTTCTATTTCCTCATCAAAAGATGAAATACCAACATCAAAATCAATTTCTTTTTTCAAGTCATAAACAATATCTAAAATTACAGGTAATGTGTAAGAAACCTCCTGTATTCTACTTCCAGGTAATATTCCAATCATCTTCTTATCTCTTTTTCTATCTTCTCCTTTTTTGATAAGGTCTACAACAGGATGCCCAAAATATGTACATTTTATCCCTTCTTTTTTATATATATTCTCTTCAAAAGGGAATATTGGAATAACAAAATTTATATATTTTTTAATTTTTTTTATTCTTTTGTAATTATGAGCCCAAATTTTTGGAGGAATATAATAGACATTAAAAAATTTCCTTTTAAGTTTCTCTGCAACTTTAAGATTAAAAGCAGGGTTATCAATAAAAACAATTATATCTGGAATTCTTTTTTCAATTTCATAAATAATTTTTTTAAAAAATTTTAAATATGAGGGGAGTTTTAAAATAACAGAAGAATATCCCATATATCCAACTGGCATGCCTTTAATAATTTCAACACCAACTTCCTCAAGTATTTTTCCACCTGTCCCAAAAATTTCAATATCAGGATTTATTTCTTTGATATTTTTAGCAAGAATTGCTGCATAATTGTCCCCTGAAACTTCTCCTGTAAAAATCCCTATTTTCATTTTAAAATGGATGAGAAATACCAAAAAGATAAAGATTTGAGTTAATTCCTGAATTTGGATGGTCTATTCCTGCATTTGAAATATGTCTATATCTATATTCAAGAAAAATGATATTTTTTTTAAAAGAAAACTTAATACCTCCGCATATCTGGTCAACAAAATTAAAATTTGTTGATTGTTCATAAGTATCCTGTGAAATATATATAATTCCACTTCCACCTTTTATATACGGAGAAATCCTTTTATTTCTAAAAAAATTGTATTTAAAGAAAAAAGCAAGTCCAACTTCAAAATTGTTTTCTGGCTTGTAAACATAAGAAACAAAAGGTTCTAACTGAAAATCCCAGACATCTGATAAAGGATAAGAAAAATCAACTGCAAAAATGGGAAATTGATAATCGGGTTGTCTTTCAAGTTTTCCTTCTCCATAACCAACAAAATAATCAATAGAAGAAGGTTTTTTTATATCAAAAGCATAAACATTAACAACAAAAACAAAGAAACCAAATATTAAAATTCTTTTTTTCATAGAAAAATTCTAAAACAATATTTTATAATTGTCAAACTTCTCTTTATTTAACAATTATTTTGTTGACATAAAAAAAGAAGGTTGTTGATATAAAATTTAAAAAAATTCTACTTTTAATTACTTTATGATTCTGCTATTTCTTATTATACTGATTATAAGATATATACCAAAAATTCCACTTACAATAAAACCAACTACTCCAAATGCAGAATGTCCCCAGAGTTTAGGTCCTTTTCCTGAGACCATAATAAGAGATGATGAAACAAGAATTGCAGATATTATTAAACTAAAAGCAACTCTACTACTTGATTTATCAATTGTTGAAGTTAAATTCTGTAATCCCTTATGTTCAAAAGCAACATTTATATATCCCTTTTTCAACATTTTTAAAGATGCCTCAACTGTTTCCGGTAATTCTTTTAATATGTCATAAGTGGATGAAATATTTCTTAATGTATCCTTTAATATCCCTTTCACTTTTTCTTTTTTTTCAATAAAATCAAGAACATATGTCTGTAAATATTCAGAAATGTTATATTCAGGATATATAATAGTAGCAACGCCTTCAAGAGTTAAAATTGCTTTTGCAAGTAAAGAAAAATTTGCTGGAACAGATATTTTATACTTTCTCATAATAGAAAATATTTCATCAAACAAGACATCAATATTAATTTCCCCTAAAGATATGTCTCTATATTTTTCAATGTAGTCATCTATTTCTCTTTCTAATTTTCTTTTATCAATCTCCTCTGCTTGATAACTTCCCATTGCTTCAAGTGTTTTAATTATTTTTTCGCTATTTGCTTTAATAGCACCTGATAATAAACTTATAATTTGTAGTTTTTCTTCTTCTGTCAATCTACCAACAATTCCAAAATCAAGAAGACAAAACTTACCTTCTTTTGTAATTAAAATGTTTCCTGGATGAGGGTCTGCATGAAAAAAACCATCTTGAAAAATCTGTTTTAATATTATTTCTGTTCCCTGTTGTGCAAGTTTTTTTCTATCAATACTATTAATTTTATCAATTTCTGTTATTTTAACTCCCTCAATGAATTGTAAAGTTAAAACCTTTGTTCCTGTAAGTTCTTTATAAACATCTGGAATTATTATATTTTCATAAGAAGAAAAGTTTTTTCTGAATCTTTGTATATTCCTTCCTTCATATGAAAAATCAAGTTCCTTTCTTACACTCTTTTCAAACTCTTCAACAATTTTTACAGGTCTATAAATACTTGCTTCTTTAACAAATCTTTCAATTAATTGTGCAATATCATAGAGAATCTCCATATCAAGAAATATTTTCTCTTCAATTTCTGGTTTTTGAATTTTTACTGCAACTTTTTCTTTTTTATAAGAAGCAATATGAACCTGTGAAATTGAGGCAGAAGCAATTGACTTTTCATCAAAATAATCAAATGTATCTTCAATTTTACATTTTAAATTTTTTTCAAGAACATCTTTTATTTTTTCATATTCAACTGGTTCTGTTGAGTCCTGTAATTTTTCAAGTTCTTTTAAATACTCAATTGGGACAAGGTCGGGTCTTGTACTTAAAATTTGCCCCATTTTTATAAAAGTAGGGCCCAATTCTTCAAGCATTTTTCTTAACCGAATAGGAGGGGATAATATCTGATTTTTTTTTCTAATGGGTAATATTGATAATTTTATGTGGGCTTTTTCAAGCAAATATCCAAATCCATATTTTATTACAATATTTGCAATTTCTCTGTATCTTCTAATTTTTCTACCAATTTTATATCTTGCCATGTAGATATCATTTAAATCCGTTCATATTTCAAGAATAAAGGCACAAAGTTCAAAAACTTTTCTTCTCATCTTGAATCCCTCGGGTATAGTTCAGAGAAATTCTGTGAACCATACGGACAACTCTCGCCCCAAAGGGGAGAGGCTCGCCCGTAGGGCTACGCCCGAGGGGTTAGGGTGAGGGGGAATTTTTACTTTTGCCTTCTCAGTCAAAACATTTGACTGGGTGTCTTGCCATTACTCACTTTTCCCAAGATACTCGTTTTTCCAGAGCGGTTCAACAAGTTCTCTGTATTCTTTATTATATTGGGGCATTTTCCCCTGTTCTATAAAAGATAAATATTCTTTTGCTCCTTCATCAAGAGGAACTGCTCCTGTTTTCTTAACAATTTCATAAAAATCAGTTGAATTGTCTCTTATAATACAAGGAGTAAGCAAATTTCCACATTGACAGGCAGGCCTTTCAATCCAGTAATTATTCTGCCATTTTCTTATTTCTTCAAAAAGTGGTGATTTTATTGCATCAGTTATTGTTCTGCCTTCATTATAAAGTTGATAAAGATTTCCATAATTTTTATCTTTAAATGGAATAAATACACAAGGAGTTATAGTGCCATCCCACATAATATAAAAATATCCTCCACCACGAGCAGCAGCCATACATCCATCAGAAGCAGTCCCTGAATTCCAGAAGTCGGCTATAAAAATTTTATCTTCAATTACAAGTTTCCATATTCTTTTCAACATTTTATATCTCTGTTCAGGTGTTACCATCAACTCAACAGATGGTTTTCTTCCAATTGGCATATATTGAAAATACCATCCATAAAAAGCACCCTTTTTATTAAAATAATAGTCAATAAATTCATCTGATAAAAGAAGTTCTGCATTATATCTTGTTGGAGTTACTGATATTCCAAAAGGTACTCCATTTTCTTTCAAATTATCCATTGCTTCCATTATTTTTTTATAAATGCCATTTCCTCTTCTTTCATCTGTTTCTTTCTCAAATCCCTCAACTGAAATTGCAGGGGTGAAATTCCCAAGTTCAGATAACTTTTTTGCAACATCTTTTTTTATCATAGTTCCATTTGTATATGCCATAAAATAAGCATCATTATGTTTTTCAAGTATATCAAATAGTGTTTTCCCATTTTCTCTGTACATAAATGGCTCTCCACCAGAAATAACAAAAAAATATGCTCCAAATTGTTCTTTAATTTCTGAAATAACTTTATCAAAAACATCAAATTTTAAAGTATCTTTTGTGTAAATTTCACCTGCATAACATCCTTTACATTTCAGATTACATACATTTGTTGGAGAAATAGTTACAAAACATGGTGGTCTAAATCCATGTTTTTCTTCAAAAGTTCTTCTGACATAAATACCTTCAATGAATATCTTGCCAAGAAAAATATTTGAAAGTGCTTTTACACAATTTTTAGAAATACTTCCTGAATCAAATGCCTTTTGTAATGAACTTAAAAGTGCACTTCCCATATAATATCTTTCTTCCATTACTTTGCGTGGTCTATCAGGACCTTTAAATGCCATTTTGTAAGTCGCTTTTTCAATAGCATTTATTAATGCCCTTCTTGTAACAGGTGTTTTAAGTCCCATATTTATAATTCCTGCTACTGCTTTTCTTGAACCACCCTTCTCCATTATATTTTTTACTCTTTCTTCAAGTGTTAACATACTGCCTCCTTATTTTCTATTATTATACCACTTATTATAATTTTGTGAACTATTTTATTATTTTGTGAGGTTGATTTCAAGAAATGTTTCTTCTCTCTCGCTGATTGTAAATTTTAAGTGATTTTTGTAAATGGGTTTTTGAAATAGGTATGAGTAAACATTTATGATTTGTGTTATAATTTTTAAAATGGAAATAAAAAATTGTAAAGTTATTAAAAATCAAAAGATAGCAGAAAAACATTTTATTTTAAAATTTGAAAATAAATTTTCAAAAGAATTCCTTCCAGGACAGTTTCTTATGGTTGCTCTCCCTCACTTTTATTTGAGAAGACCTTTTTCTGTTTTTAAAGTCAATAAAAATACAATTTCTATATTATATAAAGTAGTTGGAAAAGGAACAGAAATTTTATCAAAAATGAAAAAAGGAAATATTTTAAATATTTTAGGTCCCTGTGGAAATGAGTTTAATATTGAACAAAAATACGAAAATATCTGGATTATAGGAGGTGGCACTGGAATTGCTCCTTTAATTTTTCTCTCAGAAAAACTTAAAAGAAAAAATAAAAATATAACCTTTTTTTATGGAGCAAGAAACAAAAACTTGTTATTTTTTGATATTTTACCTGCTGGAATTGAATATGTATTTTCAACAAATGATGGGAGTTATGGATATAAAGGAACGATTTTTTCAATTGTTGAAAAAATGATAAAAAAAGAAGAAAAACCAGATGTTATTTATTGTGGTGGTCCTGAATTACTTTTGCAAAAGGTATCTTCATTATCAGTGAGACACAAAATCCCATCATTTATAACCCTTGAAAATTTTATGGGATGTGGAATGGGTGTTTGTTATGGATGTGTAATTAAGGTAAAAGAACAAAATGGCTGGGAGTATAAAAGAGTATGCAAAGATGGCGCTATTTTTAGAGGAGAGGAAGTAATATGGCAGTAAATTTAAATACAGAACTTGGAAAATTAAAATTAAATTCACCAATAATTATGGCAAGTGGAACATTTGGATATGGGACTGAAAAATTTCAATTTATTGATTATAAAAAAATAGGTGCCATTACAACAAAAACAATAACTTATGAAAAATGGGAAGGGAACCCACAACCAAGAATTTCTGAAATACCATCTGGAATGATTAACAATATCGGACTTCAAAATCCTGGTATAAAATATTTTTGTGAAAAAATATATCCTTCTCTTGAAAAATTAAAAAAAGAGGAAGTGAAAATTTTTGTCAGTATAACTGATAGAACTCTTGATAATATTATAAAAATAGTTGAAAAATTAAATTATTTAAAAATTGATGCAATAGAGTTGAATTTTTCCTGCCCAAATTTTGAAAAAAATAATTTGATGATTTCTCAAATTCCTGATAAAACATTTTCAGTTGTGAAAGAAACAAAAAAAGTGAGTAAATTTCCTGTTATAACAAAACTTTCTCCAAATGTAACAGATATTGTAGAAATTGCAATTGCTGCTTCAGAAGGTGGAAGTGATATTTTATGCATGGTAAATACAGTTAAGGGAATTTTTTTTGACTGGGGAAGGAAAAAAATAATTGAAGGGGGAATTTCAGGACAATGTATAAAAGGTATTGGGTTAAGATGTGTTTATGATGTTTATAAAAGAGTAAAAATTCCTATAATTGGACTTGGGGGGATTGTTTGTGGGAAAGATGCCTTAGAATATATTTTAATAGGGGCTGATGCATTTGGAATTGGTAGTGGTTTTTTTTCAAATCCAGGAATTGTTAATGATGTTTTTAATTATCTTTCTTCTTATCTTACAAAAAAGGGAATTAAAAATATAAAGCAAATAGTAGGTATTCTGAATGAAAAAGGAAAATAAAAAAGAAAAGAATTATTTTTTAAGTATTTTAACAATTTTATTATGTCTATTTATTTTTTTAAGGGTGTGGTATGACGGAATAAGTGAACCATTTATAAATACCCTCCTTGTTTTTTATATTTTCTTTTTAACCCTAATAAGTTATTTATACAGAAAAGAAAAAACAGAGAATTTACCTTTGATGTACTTGCCTTTTTTCCTTTTTGTTCTATTTTCTTTTATTTCTTCAGGTATTTCTCAAATTAAAGGTAGTGGTATTACTTATAATACAAATATTTTATCTTTTTTTTGTTTGATGATTCTTATTAGTAAAATTGAGAAGCAACAAGTAAAATATCTAATTTATACTTTATTTTTTGCCTGTTTTGTTCTCGGTATTTACGGGATTTATCAATATTACTGGGGATTTGAAATAACAAGACAATATATTCTTTCTAACAAAGAAGTTTTAGCCAATTTACCTCCAACATTTCTTGCCCGACTTGAAAGCAACAGAATTTTCTCAAGGTTTGTCTACCCCAATGTTTATGCTTCTTTTTTATTGACGGTTCTTCCTCTTTCATTTTTTACTACTTTTGAAAAAAATTTTTATATAAAATTTTTTTCCTGGGCCACTTTTTTTATTGCTTTTTATAATCTTTTACTCACTGGTTCAATAGGGGGTATTCTTATTTTTATTTTTGTTTTTCACCTTATTTTTCTGTTTTTAATCCTACCAGAAAGAAAATTTTTTAAAATCACCCCCTTTTTAATTCTTTTTGAAATAATATTTGTTATTTTTATTTACAAAGCAGGGAAATTACCTCATATTCATTCTTTTGTTGATAGATTAAATTACTGGAAAAGTAGTATAAATATATTTAAAGAAAGTCCTATTTTAGGAGTTGGACCTGAAAATTTTGCCTTTTTCTTTACAAAATATAAATTACCGCAAAGTATGGAAGCAAAACATGCTCATAGTTTATTTTTTGAAACACTTGTTGAAAACGGTATTATTGGGACTATATTCCTTTTTTCTTTTGTATTTTCGGTACTTTATAATATTTTCATCAAAAAAGAGAAGCAAAAGGATTTTTTTCTATATGGAATTGGATTTTCTTTTCTTTCTTTGTTAATTCACAACATTATTGATTTTGACTTTGTTGACCCATCTTCATCTTTTCTTTTTTTCATTTTAGCAGGGATTTCCATAGTACTTCTGAACGGAAATTATAGAAAAGTAAAATTGACACTTTTCCCTTTTTATTTTACTATTATTTTGGTGTGTTGTTCTATTACATTTACAAGATATAACTTATGTATTGGAAATTTAGAAGCAAGTAAAAACATTGATAATTATAATTTAAAACTTTATTTTTTAGAAAGAGCAGAAAAATTTTATCCTTTTTATAATGTTTATTTATATAAAGGGAAAGTGTTTTGCCAGATGGGAACAGAAAATAGAGATGAAGAATTATTAAAGAAAGGTGAAAATTTACTTAAATACTCTATTTATTTAAACCCTTATTTAGTTAATGCTTATAGAGAACTATCTTTTTTATATCAACAAGAAGGTAGAATAAAAGAAAGTGAAAAAATGTATTTGAAACTTATTGAACTTTATCCCAATAAAAAACAGTTTAACCTTGAAGTGAGTATTTTTTACAAAAGTTTAAAAAATGAAGAGAAATTCAAATATTTTTTTGAAAAAAGCAAATACCTTTTTCCTGTTTCAGTGGAGGAAGGTATTATTTGTAACAATTACGAAAAATGGATAGAATTGCAGAAGTAGAAATAAGAAAATGCGATAAACTTTTATATTTTAAAGTAAGTAAGGATGTGCAAGTTGAAAAGGGGGATTTTGTTATTGTTGAGTTTACCCAGGGAACTATTGACTGGGGAAGAATTTATAGCTTTGTTGAAACAAAAGGGTTTTTCCCACATACAATATCTGGGAAGGTTTTAAGAAAAATTACAGATAGTGACCGCATAATTATTGAGGAAAATAATGCAAAGAAAAAAGATGTTTTTGATATATTCAATAAAAAAATAAAACAATATCATTTGAATATGAAATTGGTAGATGTTGAATATTCATTTGATAGGACAAGAATAACTTTTTATTACTGGGCAGATGGCAGAATTGATTTTAGAAATTTAGTAAAAGACCTCGCAAAAATTTTTAATTGTAGAATTGAAATGAAACAGATTGGGTTAAGGGATGAAGCAAAAATAAAAGGTGGTTATGGAATATGTGGACAACCACTTTGCTGCTATGCTTTCTTAAAAAAATTTGATACTATTACAATGAGATTTGTAAAAACACAAAAATTACCTCTTGATATGCATAAAATAACGGGAATTTGTGGTAGATTGCTTTGTTGTTTAAGATATGAAGATGAATTTTATAAAAAAGAAAAAGTGGGAAAAAAATGAAATTTTATATAACAACTCCTCTTTATTATGTAAATGCTAAACCACATATAGGACATACTTATACAACTGTTGCCGCTGATTGTCTTGCAAGATTTTATAGAATGAGTGGATATGATGTTTTTTTCCTCACAGGGACTGATGAACATGGGCAAAAAATATCAATAGCGGCACAAAACGAAGGATTTTTACCAGAAGAACTTGCAGATAAAATCTCACAAATATACAAAAAAACATGGGAAAAATTAAATATTTCATATACAAAGTTCATAAGAACAACTGAAAAACAACATCAGGAAGTTGTAAAAAATGTATTTAATAAACTTTATGAAAAAGGGGATATTTATAAAGGACAATATCAGGGATATTACTGTATTCATTGTGAAAGTTATGTAATACCTGAAGAAAAAGAAAATCCAGTATGTCCTGATTGTAAAAGAAATGTTGAAAAAATTTCAGAAACATCTTATTTTTTCAAATTATCTGCCTATTCTGAAAAACTTTTAAGAGTTATTGAAGAAAGTGAATTTATAAAACCAGATTTCAGAAAAAAAGAAATTACCAATTTTATAAAAGAGGGGTTATATGACCTATGCCTTACAAGAAAAAATGTGAAATGGGGTATTCCCTGCCCAATTGATGAAAATTATACAATTTATGTTTGGTTTGATGCTCTTTTGAATTATTTAAGCGGAGTTGGTTATTTATATGATAACAACACATTTGAAAAATATTGGCCAGTTGATGTTCAACTTATAGGGAAGGATATAATGAGATTTCATAATATTATCTGGCCTGCAATTTTAATGTCTTTACAACTTCCTTTACCAAAAACAATTTTTGCTCATGGATGGTGGACTATGTCAAAAGAAAAAATTTCAAAATCAAAAGGAAATGTTATATCTCCTGACGATTTTATAAATGAGTATGGAGTAGACCCATTTCGTTATTTTATTATGAGAGAGATACCTTTTGGACTTGATGGAGAATATTCAGCAATTACTTTCAAAAAAAGATATAATAGTGACCTTGTAAATGACTTTGGGAATTTACTTAACAGAACTCTTAACCTTATTGAGAAAAACTTTAATGGAATTATTCCAGATTCCTCATCTGAAGAAGAAATTACAAATTTAACAGATGAGGTTTTTGAAAATTATAGTAAAAAGATGAAAGAAATATCTTTTTCAGAAGGCATAGAAGAAATATGGAAACTAATAAATTACCTTAATAAATATTTAGATATAAAAGCACCATGGAGACAAACATGTGAAAAACCAGAAAAAGTTATTTACTCTGTTGTTGAAGGGATAAAAAATGTATCATTGATGCTTTCTCCCATTATACCTGAAACAATAAAAAGGGTATTTCAAATGATTGGAATAGAAAATAAAATAAACAAAGAAAATTTTTCTTCAATAAAAGAAAGGATACCATGTGGAATAAAAACAGGGAAAAGAGAAGTACTTTATATAAGGAAGAAATGAAACCAATTTATAAAAGAATTTTAGTTAAACTTTCTGGGGAAGCACTTTTAGGTAAAAAGAAATCTGGAATAAGTTCAGATGCACTAGTTTCAATATCAGATGAAATTAAAGAAGTTAAAAATATGGGATGTGAAATTGGTGTTGTAGTTGGAGGAGGAAATATTTATAGAGGCAGTCAACGAGATAAAGAAGTAATAGAGCCAGTTACTGCTGATTATATGGGTATGCTTGCCACAGTTATAAATGGACTTGCTCTTCAAAATTGTTTAGAAAATAAAGAAGGATTGGAGACAAGAGTTTTAAGTGCTTTTGAAATGAGGGAATTCTGTGAACCATATATAAGAAGAAGAGCAATAAGACATCTTGAAAAAGGAAGAATAGTAATTTTTGTAGGGGGGACTGGAAATCCTTATTTTACAACTGATACTTCTGCTGCCCTTAAAGCAATTGAAATAAAAGCAGATGTCATATTGAAAGCAACAAAAGTTGATGGTGTTTATACTTCTGACCCTCTTAAAGAACCTTCTGCTAAAAAATTTGATAAATTAACTTATATGGACATATTACAAAATCAACTTAAAATTATGGATAGTACTGCTATTTCTTTATGCATGGAAAATCATATACCCATTGTTGTGTTTAATCTTTTCAAAAAGGGTAATTTAAAAAGGGTTGTTTGTGGACAGGGAAAAAGAACAATTATAACTGATTAAGTTAAAACATAAAGTAAAATCCCAAATATTTCCCCCTTTTATAAAGGGGAAAGGAATAATTAGAGACACAAAAGCCCAGAGGAAGAAAAAATAAAATGAACAATACCCCCCTCACCCCTTCCCTCTCCCCTGAGGGGAGAGGCTCGCCCGAGGAGCCAGGAGTGAGGAGTAATAAGTAGATAACAAAAATTTTGGCAGTACCCCCCATAAATAAGGAGGTATTTGATGAAAAATCAGATTGTAAAAGAAGTTGATAGTAAAATGAAAGAAGTTGTAAATTTCTTTACAAAAGAAATAGGACTTTTAAGAGTTGGAAGGGCTTCTGTTTCTTTATTGGAAGGAATTATTGTAGAGTATTATGGTTCTAAAATGCCAATAAATCAGTTATCAACAATAACAATTCCTCAACCACAACTCCTTATAATTCAACCATGGGATAAAAACATAGTTGGTGATATGGTAAAAGCAATTCAGTCAAGTAATATTGGACTTAATCCAATATCTGATGGTAATGTCATAAGGGTCCCTGTACCTCCTTTAAGTGAAGAAAGCAGAAAAGAAATTGTTAAAAACCTTTATAAAATGGCTGAAGAGGCAAAAGTAGAAATAAGAGAAATTAGAAGACAGGCAAACATTCAGTTAAAAGAAAAACAAAAAAACGGTGAAATTTCAGAAGATGATATGTATAATGGTTTTGATGAAATTCAAAAAATGACAGATAAATATATTGAAGAGATTGATAAAAAAACAAAAGATAAAGAAAAAGAAATAATGGAATTATGAAAAATATTGTAATAGCAATAGATGGTCCAGCAGGAGCAGGAAAAAGTACAGTTGCAAAATTAGTTGCAAGGAAACTTGGTTTTCTTTATATAGATACAGGAGCAATGTATAGATGCCTGACATTAAAAGCAATGGAAAACAATATAAACTGGAATGATAAAGAGAAACTCATAGAAATGGCAAAAAATACAAATATTGAATTTATTTCTAATGACAATTACAAAGTTATAATGGATGGTAGAGATGTAAGTGAAGCAATAAGAGATGAAGAAGTAAGTAAAAACACAAAACATATTGCATCTATTTTAGAAATAAGAGAAATTTTATGGGAAAAACAGAGAAATTATAGAGAAAAATTTAACATTGTCATGGAAGGAAGAGACATAGGAAGTAAGGTTTTTCCAGATGCACAGATAAAAATTTATTTAGACGCCTCAATTGATGAAAGAGCAAAAAGAAGGTATTTACAACTTAAACAAATGGGAATTGAGGAAGAAATAGAAAAAATAAAAAAAGATGTTGAACAAAGAGATGAAGTAGATAGAAAAAGGGAAATAGCCCCTCTTATGAAAGTTCCTGAGGCAATTTATATTGATACAACAGGTCTTACAATCCAGCAGGTAGTTGATACAATATGTGACCTTGTTCAGCCGTTATACTTGGGAAGATAATTTTAATTTTGTATTATTTTCTCCACCATTTATAAGATAAAGCAAAGGCAAAGGTCTGTCCACTCCTTCAATAAACTCTGGTCTTGCTTGCCATGGACACACAGAAAGAACATTTGTAAAATCCATCCAATATTCTAATCTTGAAACTTTTAAATCCCATATCATATGAAAATGATTTGCTGGTGCATATTGTTTGTATTCAAGCATTGAAGCATACTTTGGGACAACAAATGTATGTGGCCAAGTATAATTGGATGTTTTACAAACTTCTTCTGCAAGTTTTTCAGGTAATTGTCCTGTTTCTGCCTCATCCCATATAAGAGAAAATATATTGTTAATTGATGAATAAGCAAGTCGCCCGGCAATTCCTTTTATACCACCAGGGGAAACAAATTTTACTGAATTTCCACCACCAGGGAAAGAAAATTCCTCAGCAATAGGAAAAGTAATTCTTTTCATAATTTCTTCCATTTTCTCACCTTGTTTTCCTGCCCAGTTAAATGAAGCACTTCCTGAATTAGTCCCATCAACAAAGCCCTTTTTGAACCACATTTCATCTGTCTTTATATTTATACCAATTTTTTCTGCAAGTTGTTTTATTTCCCATGGTTCCCAGACTTTTCTGAAATCCATAAATAAAGGCGGCTCTCCTCCTGTTAAATAAGTAAAAAATAACATCGTAAGTAATCCCTGAACATCTGCTTCCGTTGCATAAGGAATTACTCTTTTCTTCCCTGTATGGTCAAATGTTGAATTAAAAAGTGCCTCCATAACATCTGCAACAGGAAGAGGAATACCTCTTAAATCAGAACCCCATTCAAGTTGACTCATAAAACCGCCTCCAACAGCATTTAAGTCCTTCATTATATCTCTTACAATCAAATACATTGCAAGTGATTGATTGAACTTTTCGCTATCTTCTTGGTTTCTTATTTCAATTCCTCCTGAATATTTTTCTAGCCAGTTTCTTAATTCAGTTAGTTCATTTTTGTCATACACCTTTTTTGAAAGCATATCTGAAAGTAATTTCATATCAAGACGGGTAATTTCTATCCCAAATATTTTTCTTGTAGGAATAATATGAGCAAGTGCTGTCTCCATTCCCATAGAATCATGCCCAAATATAACAACTCTTCTGCCTTTTAGTGCTTTATATGTAATTGCTCCATAACACCAATCAACTAAATCTTGTATTGTTTTATCACTTATTATCGGTTCTAAACCAGTATCTGACCAATTTCCAATATTTATATGCATAAGTTTACCATATTGGGCAACTGCTCCATTACATGCCTGAACATAAACAACACCTGGTTTTGGTCCACTATTTCCACATGTCAAATTTATTGGTGTATCCTGAGGAAATTGCTGTAAAAATGATATAAGCGTAAGTTGAGGAAATGCCCATGTATCGGGAACTCCAATAAAAATATCTACTTTTTCTTCTTTAAATTGTTTTGCCACAATATCACCTTGTTTCTCTCCATCAATTAAAACATCACTATAAACAACTTTTACATCTTCTCCAAAAAATTTTATTCTATCAGCAATAATATCAGCAGTCATTTTAATTATATTTTTTACTCTCTGTCTTGATTGTTCATCAATTCTTGGGTCAGATGGAGCAAAAACACCTATGACAGGTGTTTGACAAGAATTTTTTACTTCCCCTACTTTAATTGCCTTTCCCATATTTTCCCTCCCGATTTTTTATATTTTTATAAAACTTTACTTATTTCAAATTTACAATATTCTTTTTTCCCTGTCAATTTTTTTGGCAGGTTGTAAATCTTTATTTATTAGCAATTTAGTAAACTTTAAAGGAAGAGTAATAGAAGCAGCATAAAAACAGCCCCTATATTTTCCCAATTCTAAATTCTGCCACTCATAAGGTGCTCCTTTATTTCTCTTTTCCTTCGTTATTTAACACGATTAAAAAGTTCTTGATATGTTTTATATATAATTTCTTCTGCATTTTCATCTGGTAAAGCAAATTCTTTTTGTACATTCATTATACCGGATTCATTGTCTCTTTTATGCTCATGAGATGGCATTAGGTAAGAAAGTTCATCATTACAAAGAGAATTCACCCATGTGTACTTAAAAGGACTTGCTTTTCGCAGGTTCATCGCAATCTCGTGGAATACTTCACCACATAGTCCTAATATTACAAGTTCTCCCAGACATATAATTTGTAGTTCCGAAAACACTCCTTTTTCATCCTGTTTTCCACCAGCAACTCTTCGTCCTTGAAGATATGCCTGATGTCGTAAAGTTAAAGTTTTTTGTAAGGGGAAATACACCTTCTTGCTTGCAGAAATAACAGGTGTAGGTTCAAAAGGTTTTAATTTTTCCCATATCTCTTTTGCTTTTTCATAAAGTTTCTGACCAGCAACTGGAACAAATTTCTCCGCTTCTGCGGCCGGTACATCATGTTCAAAAAATGCTGCTGGATGAACATTACCTTCTGGTCCTGCCATTAAAGAAAAAACAAATTTATTGCCTATTTCTTTTTCAAGTTTTTCTGCTGCCCATCCAAAATAATCACTATTGAGAGTAGTGCTTCCCATAGAAAGTGCATTATGACATCCAAAATTTCCCAACCCACAAATAGGTCTTCCTTCTGTATCTTCAAATAATACAAGTCGCAATGAGTCATCATAAGGTGATATAGATTCAATCTCTTCTTCTTTCACATGCTCTATGGAATATGCATGAGTTAAACTTGCAACACTTCCATCTTTCATCCTGATTCTTGGAGTTCCAATACCAGGAACAGAGATTTCACCTATTCTTCCTTTTGCAGTTCTTCGCCGACTATCTGCAAGAAATACAGAACTGGCAGCATATCGGTAAAGCATATCTAAATATGCCTGTGTTTCATTACTTAGTTTATCATATCTTATTAAAACACCACCAGTATCGTACGGGTCATCATAATCAATCACTTTTGCTGAGGAGTGAGTATGAGTGGCACATACCATAATATTTTCTTGTGGTATATCTGTCCACTTACTTGCAAGTTCTCTAATACCTCTTGTAATATTCGGAAAAAATTCACTTATATCTAAAAGCACTATTGCTACCTTATTTTCCCCATCATCAAAAACAGTTGCTCTTGCACATAGTTCTCCTATTACATCAGTAGCCAGTCCTTTGGGCCCAATTCGTCTTGCCTGGTCAAGAGGTGGCATAATACTATATTTTGCTGCTCCAACTTTAATTTTCTCCCTGCTCATATTTTTTCCTATTTATAAGGAAAACAATTTTTTTCTTTTTCCTATGTAAATACCGAAAAACAAAAAATAATTAACTTTTTTTAACTTCTTGAACCATAGAAACCCATTTTTCTACACCTTTTTCTTTTATATCATCAAAAACCTTTTTAATTGCAAGTCCAACAAGTTCAGCAGTTTTTTCATTATTGGGTTGTCTTAAAGGATATGTCATACCAAAATGTCTTCTACAATGCTTTTGTGCTTCTTGATATTCTTCTGGATTATAAGAAACATTTCTGCTGTGGGGACAAATCCATGGGCATCCTTTTCCATATGCATTTTTTGCTTGAAATACAGTCATTTCAGGAAGTATAAAACTCTGCCATATTCCGACTGGAACTCCTTCCTGTCTTATTGCTTCCATAATTGAATCCCTTAAAATTACTTCATCACCTGAAAAATCAAGTTTTTCTGGTTCAATTCTTAATGTATAGTTATACCATATATGCTCGCATCCCTCTGGAGTATAAGGTATTTTTAATCCTTTAATATCTTTTATAATATCTGTCAGAACAGAAGCATTTTTTTTCTGGGTTTCTAAATATCCATCAAGTTTTGTAAGTTGCGCCCTTCCAAAAGCAGCAGTCAGGTCATTATTTCTATACATCCAGCCAAGAGCATATGCATGATAGTCCCTACTTTCTGATGGTCTTCTTGTTTCTCCAAATGACCATAACATTTTTGCTTTTTCATATATTTCCTCATTATCGGTCACAAACATACCACCTTCTCCTGAACATAAACATTTATTTTGATTGAAACTGAAAGCACCACAATCCCCAATTGTCCCCACTTTTTTGCCCTTATATTTTGCCCCATGTGACTGACAGGCATCTTCAATAACTTTTAAATTATATTTCTTTGCTATTTCCATAACCTTATCCATCTCAACAGAAAGTCCATGAAGATGAACTACAATAATACCTTTTGTTTTTTCTGTTATCTTTTCTTCAATTTTATCAACATCCATATTCATCGTTTCATAGTCAATATCAACAAAAACAGGAATACAATTATGATGAAGAATACAGGTGGCAGAAGAAGACCATGTATAAGATGGAACAATTATTTCATCTCCAACTCCTAAACCACAACCTGCTATGGACATATGTAATGCCGCTGTTCCACTATTTGTGGTTATTGCATATTTGTTCCCATTCCAGGCAGCAAATTCTTTTTCTAATTCAACACAATTTGGTCCATAAGCATGATTTGTTCCTTCTAATGAATTTAAAACATATTTTCTATCTATTTCATCTATTGGTGGCCAGTCCTTTATTTCTTTTACTGTTTTCTCTCCTCCAAAAATAGCAATTTTCATTTTTCTTCCTCCTTTTGTAAATGGAAGTTTTACCAAAATTTTTGTTATCTGTTAATTTCCCCCTCACTCTCGCCCTCTCCCCATAGGGGAGAGGGTATGGGTAAGGGGCGATTTCATCTTTTTTTCATCTATTTTTTGACACTACCAAAAAGGTTATTTATTTCTTTTAATGTCTCTTCAACAATTACCTGCCCTCCCTCTGGTCCAACTAAATTGTCTACAATTTCTGCACCATAACTTCTCCCTTTTACTGCTCTTTCTGTTGGTAAGTAAGTACCTCCACCATTTGATAGTTGAATAAGAAACGTTTGAATTGATTTACTCCTTGCTTTTATCCTTATACCATAATCAAGAAAAAGTTCAAACCTATTTGTTGCAAAAGCAATATCTCCAAGACGAATTACATGTAATTCCATAGGTAAATATGGGTTCTCCTTTTGCTTATTATATCTCTCAATTACTTCTTTATTTCTACTTAAATGTCTAAATGTATTTGGCGTTTCTTTTTCTCTCTGTAATTTCTCAATCTCTTGTTTTGCTTGTTTTACTTCTTCTTCTGTCACCATCCTCATAGGTAAATTTATTGTTTTAACTATGTGTTTAAATTCTACCTTATCTTTTATATCTTCCTTTGTGTATGGTAAAGCATCATCAACTGCATTTGCTATTCGTCTCCCTATCTCTTTCCTTGCTGACATCCTTATATCTTCTTCTTTCTCCTTAAATCCCCTTAATTCCAACATCCTACCTTCTTCTTTCTTACCAATAAGTAAGTGTGGTGATTGGTCTCCTGCTGGTGAACATTGTGGAAGTATAAATATATCTTTTGAATACCTTTTGTAAATCTCTTCTCTTGTATCCTGCCAGAAATCTGCTGATAAGAAAAGAGCATTTTCTGTTTCCTGTGATGGACAGGCAATATTTATTATCATACCTGTTAATTTCTTGTTCTTATCCCAGGTAAAAAGTAAATTTACACTATGGTCTTCATATCCTTCTATATGACTGAAATTTAGGTCATCAGTATTGCCATACATCTTTGATGAACCGTCAAAATAGGTAGCTCTTCTATTATGACCAACTACTGCATGCCCAAGTCCATAAGATATCATCCCTTCTTTTCTGTTCTGCCATGACTTTATAATACAATCACCCGCTTTTTTCACAAAAAACTTTGTGTATTCAGAAGGACTCATTACTCCTTTTTCTGATGTCTCATATAGCCCTTCTTTCATTGTAGGTCCTGTATGAGTATGAGTTGCTCCAAAAGATATTTTCTGAACATCAATCTCTGACATTTTACCCTTGACATATTCTCTTACTTCATTACATACCTCTTCGTAAATATAAACAAGGTCTGCTGATAAAAGAATTGCCTGCTCCCCTTTTTCTGATTCAATCGCTAAAGATGTTGCCGTTACAGGGTCATTTACATATTTTGAAACCCTTGCATAATGCTGACCATGTAAAAGAACTGGCCTATCTGGTGTTATATCTTCTTTTGCCCATCCAATTAAAATTTTCTCTCTTTCCATTTTTTCTCCTTATTTTATGTTTTTTAGAAAGTTCAATGCTTTTATTATTGCTTCTTCTCTGTCATATTTATACCCTTCATATTCAATACTTACATAAGACAGATAATTCTCTTTTTCCATTGTCTTAACAAGTTTTTTATAGTCAATTATCCCTTCTCCTATAAGTGCTGGTATGTACTTCTTCCCATCTAACCCCTCTTTTCCATCATTAGAAATTTCCCAGTCCTTAAAATGTGTATGAATTACATATTCCTTCATTTTAAGAAAACTTTCTGATGGCTCTTCTCCACCCAATATAACATTTCCTGAATCAAATGTCACTTTTACTTGTGGTATTTCTTTTATTATTTTTTTCATATCCTCTGAATTCAAAAAAGGACCTCTTATATCTGGAAATTGCTCAACAGTTATTGAAATACCATAATTATCTGCAAGACCAATAACTTCTTCGAGCCCTTTTATAACATTTTCTCTACTTTCATCTCTTGAATATTCATCCTTTCCACCAATTGGAAGCATAATTTTATCTGTTGCTAAAACCTTACTTTCCTCAATCCCTCTTTTAATTTGTTCAATCCCATGTCTTCTTAAATTTTCATCTTTAAAATTTATATCTACAAAAAATGTATAGCAAACTGTTTTCAATCCATAATCATCCATAATTTCTTTTACTTCGTCTGCCCGCCTTCCATATAGTCCAACCCATTCTATACCATCAAGTCCTAAATTTCTTGTCAATTTACAAAGATATTCAATATCGGGATTTTCTCCCCATTTTCCCCCTGCCATTGTATAACTCATCATTGAGTATTTCATTTCTCCTCCATTAAAGTTATTAACATCAAAAAACAATAACCCCCAATTCCCTCTATTTTTTTGTTCTATGATATTTATATTATTTTTACATATTCTACATAAAAAGTATAATAAAATTCTCCTGGGCTGGTGTAGTCCTTATTTGAAAGTATATCCCACAGAGGAAAAAGAAGATATGATACAAGAAGTATTTTCCTTTCGTACATTTTTTGACCACCCGATGTTCATATAAAAAATTTATAATTATCCTATTTCCCTGTCAATTTTTCATTATTTATTTTCACCTTATAAAGATCAAAAAATAACATTTAAGAAAG